>NZ_CEVIVD010000156.1:0-2470 GCF_982290655.1 Protofrankia sp. CiP1_Cm_nod3 | reverse complement strand
GGTTCCGCCCGAGCAGGTTGCGGGCGGTGGTCACGCTCCGGGCAGGGCCTCGCCGGGCAGCAGGTCACCGGCCAGCACGGCCTCGGCCACCGCCCGCATCGTGCGCCGCTGGTTCATCGACGTGCGCTGGATCCAGCGGAAGGCGTCCGGCTCGGTCATGGCGTGCTCGGTCTGCAGGACCCCCTTCGCCCGTTCGATGATCTTGCGGGCTTCCAGGCGGCCCTGCAGGTCCTCGACCTCGGCCTCCAGGCTGACGATCTCGGTGAACCGGCTCATCGCCATCTCGATCGTCGGCAGCAGGTCCTTCTTCTGGAACGGCTTGACGACGTAGGCCATCGCCCCGGCGTCCCGGGCCCGCTCCACGAGATCCCGCTGGCTGAACGCGGTCAGGATCACCACCGGCGCGATCCGCTCCTTGGCGATGTGCGCGCCGGCGTCGATCCCGTCCATCCGGGGCATCTTGACGTCGAGGATGACCAGGTCGGGACGCAGCTTGGTGGCGAGACTGACCGCCACCTCACCGTCGCCGGCCTCACCGACCACCTCGTAGCCCTCCTCCTGGAGCATCTCCCGCAGATCGAGGCGGATCAGCGCCTCGTCCTCGGCGATCAGCACCCGGCGGGGGGTCGAGGATGGCTGGCTCATCGAGTCGGACTCCTGGGCTCGCAGGGCTAGGATCACACTGTTGACTCGCCGCGGCGTGGGGCGGCCGGTCGATCCGCACCTTACCCGGCTACAGTCATGGAGGAAGCTCTACCTGCATATTGACCGGTTCGCCAGCAACTTCAAGACCCAGCGTCCGCGGACCGTGACTGCCGGCCCCTGTACTCCAACGGCAGAGAGACGGTGCTCAAACCACCGACAGTGTGGGTTCGAATCCCACCGGGGGCACGCGCTGGCTTGTCGTGCTCGCCGATCTCTGATCGGCTTTGCCGGGGCCGCGATATCTGCCCGGGGGGCGGCCCCCGGACCCCTGAGGTCGTGCTTCGCACGACCGTCTTCCCTGCGGAGCCCAGGGCATCCGCGATCCGCTGCTGCACGCGGGAGAACACCGCCCCGGTAGGACCATCCCGCGTTTCCAACGTGGTCAGCAGCCGCCGCTGCCTCCTGCTCTCGGTCTCGGTGAGAGCCGTGCGCAGGGCGACCAACCGCCGGTCACGTTCCTCCTGCCGGGCGGCGGCGACGCCGTCCAGATGGGCACCAAGGAGATCATGCCGGTAGCGGCCGAAGACCCGCTCGGCGCGGAAACCACCCAGGCCGGCCAGCAGCGCCTCCTCCCGGATCCAGAAGCTGGAGATGGCAGGATGACCCGGCGGGTTGTAGCCCTTCTTCGGTGAACACACGTAGTAGGGGGTGTTCCGGACGGACTTCCCGAGCATCCGCCCCCCACACAGCGCGCAGAACAGGTAGCTGCGCAGCCGGTACACCCGCTGGCTCTGCGGATGCCGGTTCGCCGCCCAACCACCCACCAGCCCGACGGGGCCGCTTCCCCCTGTCCAGTAAGGAACCACGCGATGACCACCCCGCACGCCTTCCCCCTGGAGCCCGCCCCGATCCATGTGCCCGACAAGGTCCTCGATGACCTGCACGCCCGTCTCACACGGACCCGTCCGCCGCTGGACGAGGGGAACGGGGACTGGTCCTACGGCGTCCCGGACAGCTATCTGCGTGAGCTGGTCGCCTACTGGCGGGACGGCTATGACTGGCGCCAGGCCGAGGCCGCCATCAACGCCTACGAGCACTACCAGGCGAGCGTCGCCGGTGTCCCGGTGCACTTCCTGCGCAGGCCCGGCCGCGGCCCCCGCCCGATCCCGTTGATCCTCACCCACGGCTGGCCGTGGACGTTCTGGCACTGGTCGAAGGTGATCGACCCGCTCGCCGACCCGGCCGCGTTCGGCGGTGACCCCACCGACGCGTTCGACGTCCTCGTACCGTCCCTGCCCGGCTTCGGTTTCCCCGGCCCGCTCACCGGCTTCCCGGACGTCAACTTCTGGAAGGTCGCCGACCTCTGGCACACCCTGATGACCGAGACCCTGGGCTACGACAGGTACGCCGCCGCCGGCTGCGACATCGGCGGGATCGTCTCCAGCCAGCTCGGCCACAAGTACCCCGACGAGCTGTACGGCATCCACATCGGCTCCGGGCTGCCGCTGGACTTCTTCACCGGCCCCCGCGCCTGGGACTTCGCCCGCAACCGGCCCCTCACCGACGACCAGCCCGCCGACGTCCGCGCCCGCATCATCGAACTCGACCGTCGCTCGGCGTCCCACCTCGCCGTGCACATGCTCGACGGCGCCACCCTGGCCCACGCCCTGAGCGACTCACCCGCCGGACTACTCGCCTGGCTGCTGGAGCGCTGGAACGCCTGGAGCGACAACGACGGCGACCTCGAGTCCGTCTTCACCACGGACGACCTGCTCACCCACGCCACGATCTACTGGGTGAACAACTCCATCGCCACCTCGATGCG
>NZ_CEVIVD010000155.1:4368-11110 GCF_982290655.1 Protofrankia sp. CiP1_Cm_nod3 | reverse complement strand
GTTCCCGGCCCGTCCGGCCTGCCCGGCACGCCCGGTCGGACGGGCCGGCCACCACGACGCTGCCTCCTCGACGCCTGGCAGGTACGTCATGCCGGACACCTTCCCACACCGTTCACGAGCCTGACGAAACCCGGGGGCACGAGGCCGGACGCCAGGGGCACGAGGCAGGACGCCGCCGCGGAGCGGAGCACCGGGCGGGAGGCGCGACAGGCCGGTCCGACCGCCGCCGGGGCGCCCCGCGCGGGGCGAGACGCCACCCCCGCGCCGGCCCCTGCCGGCAGCCGGGGCCCTACAGGTACGACGAACACGTGGGCACCCCGGGGATCGGCTCGTCCTGCCCTCCCTGGGCCACCACGGTCGCCGGCAGATACCCCCAGGCGGCCGGGTAGCCATGGGTGTTGGGCCGGGAACTATCACCCTGGGTGTACAGCCACCAGGTGTTGGTGTTGCCCTGTACCACGGGATTAGCCCGGCCCCGCAGCTGGCAGACCACCCAGACGGCTGGCGCGGCGTTCATGTAGCCGCTGTCGTCGAGCTCCTGCGGCTCCTGCCCGGCCTGGACGTTGGCGTAGACGGCCGAACCGACGTAGGTACGGCAGTTGTACGTGGGGAAGGTCCGTCCGGCGTAGTCCGTGACGTTCCGGTTGCGTGGTGCGCAGCTTGTCGCAGGATCCGGCTGCGACGGGACGGCGCTGGCGGGCACCGACGAAGCCGCGGGGGGAGGCAGGACGACCGGCGCCCCCGTACCCGGGACCTGGCTGCCCGGCGGCCCCGCGACGGAAGCCGATGCGGCCGGGGCGGCCGAGGCGGCGGCGGACGCGCTGGGGGTGGCACCGCCCGGCGCGGACGGCGGAGCCGCCGAGATGGTCACCCTCGGATCCGGGGAACGCAGCCCGAGCCCCGGTACCAGCAACAGCAGCAGTGCCGCCAGCGCGAAGCCGCCCACCACCGGTACCAGCACGCCCAGCGCACGGCGGCGTTTCCCCGGCCCGGCGGCGGCCGGCACGACAGGCTCGGCGGTGCCGGCCGCCGGCGTGGCGGACGCCAGGCCGGCCGGGTCCGGCACAGCCGGCTGCGAGATGGCGGGTTCCGGGCCGGCCGCCGGCGTGGCGGACGCCGGCCCGGCCGGTGGCGCGTCCCCGCCGGCGGCGCGGCCCGAGCCCGGGTGTGGTGGCCGGGCCGGCGCCGCGCGCGTCCCGCCAGGTGGCGCGGAGGGCAGCGGCGGCTCGGGAACGGGAGCGGCGAGATGGCTGGTGATCGCCGATGCCGCCTCCGGACCGTCCGCCGGACCGTCCGCGGAGATGGGCGTGCCGGCCTGGCCGTCGCGGACGGCGGCTGTCGCGCGCAGTTCCGCCAGCACAGCCGCGGCGGTGGCGGGACGCTGGTCCGGCGCGGCGGCGAGGGCCCGCCGCACCAGCGTGACCAGCTCGTCGGGGACGCTGCCGGCCAGTTCGTCGGGCAGTGCCGGCGGCGGCCCGTCCAGCATCTCCCGCAGCAGCTGCGCCGGGACCCGGCCGGTGAACGGCGGCTGTCCGGCCAGCAGGGTGAAGAGGGTGGCGCCGAACCCGAAGATGTCGGAGGCGATGCTGTGCTCCCCGCCCTGGAGCACCTCGGGCGGCGTGTAACGGGGCGTGAACGCCACCGACGCGGTCGTGTTCTCCGCCGCGCTCTCGGCCACGGCGATGCCGAAGTCGCTGAGCACGGCGGTCCCGGACTCGCGGAGCAGGATGTTCGCCGGTTTGAGATCACGGTGCAGGACGCCGTGGCGGTGGGCGGTCACGAGGGCGTCGGCCACCTGCACACCGACGCGCAGCACCTCCTCGACGTCCAGTCGCCCGGCGTCGGCCAGCCGGTCGGCCAGCGACCCGCCCGCGATGTACTCCATCGCGATGTAGGGGCGCCCGTCCCGGGTCGTCCCGGCATCGAAAACCGAGATGATGTTCGGGTGACCGGTCAGCCGCCCGGTCACCCGGCATTCACGCAGGAACCGCCGCTTCGCGTCGGGATCGGTGAGGACGGCGTTCATCACCTTGATCGCGACCCGGCGGTCGAAGATCTCCTGCCGGCCCAGGTAGACCGTACTGAACCCGCCGTAGCCGATCGGCTCCAGCAGACCGTAACCGTCGATCATGTTACGAGGCGGACGGCCATCGCCGGCAGCCGCCGGGCCGGGTGGCCCGCGCCCCCGGCCGGGCCACCTCCGGTGGATCGCCGGCCGCGCGGGCCAACGCACCCGTCCGTCGGCAACCGCCGGGCGCAGGCCCGTTGCGTGCAGGCCCGTTGCTCGCAGGCTGGTCGGGCACGGACTAAATGCGGAGCGCCGTCAGGCGTTACCACGATATCCGGTATCTCCTTGTTCGGCACCGTCACGCCCGGTACCACCACGATAAATCCGATCATCATGATTCAGCCTATGGCGGGTACCCACCCACCAGCGGGACGTCTTTCCGCTGCCCACCGCTGCGGGACAGGCCAGACTTGCGATTGAGGCTGACAGTATCGGGTGAGCGGTATCGGTGAGGATAACGACACCCCAAGTGTATAAGGAGGCTCATGCCGGCAGCCATCATGCCGCCAGGCGCAGCTGCTGCGCCGGCGCGCGCGGCCGGGGCCAACGGCCGGGGCGCGGCGGGATCCCGGCCGGACGTCATCGTCGCCGGCGCCGGTGTGATCGGGCTCGGCGTGGCGTGGCGCGCGCGTCTGCGCGGGCTGACAGTCACCGTCGTCGATCCCGCGCCGGGATCGGGGGCCAGTTGGACGGCCGCGGGCATGCTCGCCCCCCTCAGCGAGCTCCACTACGGTGAGCAGCCCCTGCTCGCGCTGAACATGGCGTCGGCACAGCGCTACCCCACGTTCGTCGCGGAGCTGGAGCGCAGCAGCGGCACCGAGGTCGGCTACCTGCGCTGCGGGACGCTGGTCGCGGCCTGGGACAGCGCGGACATGGCCGGTCTGCGCGACATCCACGGCTTCGCGCGCTCGCTGGGCCTGCGCACCGAGCTGCTGACCCGGCGCGAGCTGCGCGCCCGCGTCCCGGCGTCGGCGAGCGGCCTGGCCGGCGCACTGGCGGCACCCGACGATCACCAGATCGACAACCGGCTGCTGCACGGCGCGCTGCTGCGGGCCTGCGTGGCCGAGGGGGTGACGCTGCTCCCCGCCGCCGCGCGGCGGTGGCTGCTGCGCGGCGACCGGGTCGTCGGGCTGGAGCTGGCCGACGGCACCGAGCTGACCGCGCCGGTGGCCGTCCTCGCCTGCGGAGCGTGGTCGGGCCGGATCGACGGGCTGCCGCCCGGGGTGCTGCCGGCGGTCCGCCCGGTCAAGGGCCAGACCCTGCGGCTGCGTACCGTCGGGCCGCCGCCGCTGACCTGTGTGCTGCGGGGCACGGTACGCGGCCACCCGGTGTACCTGGTGCCCCGCGCCGACGGCCGGATCGTGGTGGGGGCCAGCAGCGAGGAGGCCGGCTTCGACCTGCGGCCCCGCGCGGGCGCCGTGTACGAGCTGCTCCGGGACGCCCAGGCCCTCGTCCCGGCGGTGGGTGAGGCGGAGCTGGAGGAGGTCAGCACCGGCCTGCGGCCCGCCTCACCGGACAACGCACCGCTGATCGGCCCGTCCCGGCTGCCCGGGCTGCTGCTCGCCGTCGGCCACTACCGCAACGGCGTGCTGCTCACCCCGGTGACGGCGGACGCCATCGCCGGCCTGCTGGCGGACGGCGCCCTGCCCGGCGAGGCCGCCGCCTTCACCCCGGCCCGGTTCGACCATGCCATCGACCGCACCGGGCCGTCGACCGGGCCGTCGAGTATGCCGGGGACCGGGCCGGCGAGGGACGCGTCGCCGATGACCAGGCCGTCGAGAACCGGTCGACCAGGGAGGACGTCAGATGACTCTCACCGTGAACGGCAAGGCCATGCAGGTGCCGGCCGGTACCACGCTGCACCAGCTCATGATCATGATGAGCGTTTCCGCCAACGGCCGTGGGAGCGCCGCCGCGGTCGACGGCGTCGTCGCCCCCCGCAGCCGGTGGGAGAACCTGGAGCTGCGCGCCGGCCAGCACGTGGAGATCCTGACCGCCACCCAGGGAGGCTGACATGGCCGACGACGCGTTCACGATCGCCGGTGAGGAGCTCGGCTCCCGGCTGATCCTGGGCACCGGCGGCGCGCCGAGCCTCGCCGTCATGGAAGCGGCGATCAGGGCTTCCGGCACGGACATGTGCACGGTGTCCATGCGCCGGGTGGACACCACCACCCCGGGGTCGACGCTGGACATGCTCGCCCGCTGCGGCGTGCGGGTGCTGCCCAACACCGCCGGCTGCCGCACGTCCCACGAGGCCGTCCTCACCGCCGAGCTCGCCCGGGAGGCGCTGGGAACGAACTGGGTGAAACTCGAGGTGATCGCGGACGAGCAGACCCTGCTGCCGGACCCCATCGAGCTCCTCGACGCGGCGGAACGCCTCGTCGCCGAGGGTTTCACCGTCCTGCCCTACACCAACGACGACCCGGTGCTCGCCCGGCGCCTGCAGCAGGTCGGCTGCGCGGCCGTGATGCCGCTGGGCGCGCCCATCGGGACCGGGCTCGGCATCCGCAACGCCCACAACATCGAGCTGATCGTCGCCGAGGCGGAGGTCCCGGTCGTCCTGGACGCCGGGATCGGCACCGCCTCGGACGCGGCGCTGGCCATGGAGCTCGGCTGTGACGCCGTCCTGCTGGCGTCGGCGGTGACCCGCGCCCAGGATCCCGCCCTGATGGCGGCGGCGATGGCGGCCGGCGTCACCGCGGGACGGTTCGCCGCGCGGGCCGGGCGCATCCCGCGCCGTCACCATGCCCGGGCGTCGTCGCCCGTCCACGGCACGGCGGTGTTCTGAGCCGGCCCGGTTCCGCCGGTGGCGGGATCGGGATCCCGGCCCGCGCCCGGCGGCGTCCGGGTTCCGGGCGGGCTCCCGCCGCCGCCGTTTGCCTGCCCGGGCAGCGGAAAGGAGCCGTATGGGGTGGCGCCCCCGCCCGGTCGGCGGTCCGTCCCGGGGCGGGCGTGTCCCGGCGTGGGCGTGTCATGGCGGTCGGGCGTGTCATGGCGTGGGCCGGGCAAGGCCGGCGTCCCGCGCCGGGTATCCCCGCTCCCGCCGCTCCCCACTCCCTGTGATCTTTGCTGCCACGCACCGGCCTACGCCGGATGCGGGGCCGCGGCTGCGAGCATCGATGCGGGCACCTGCCCACGTTGTCGCTCGAACGACAGATGGAGCACGTTCGTGGCCGTCCCCAGCGTTTCGTTCTCGATAACAGTGCGCCTTGACGTACCAGCATCGTCACAGATCGTCGGCAAGATCACCACCGCTGTCGGCAAGCTGGGCGCGGTGGTCACCGCCCTCGACGTCGCGGAGTCGCACGCGGGCCGGCTCGTGCTGGACATGACCTGCCTGTGCGTCGACGCCGAGCAGGCACAGGCCATCGCCGAGACCCTGCGCCGCATGCCGGACTTCGTCGTCCGGCGGGTCAGTGACCGGGTGTTCCTGCTGCACCTCGGCGGGAAGATCGAGGTCGCGAGCAAGGTCGCGCTGCGGACCCGCGACGAGTTGTCCATGGCCTACACTCCCGGTGTCGCCCGGGTGTGCCTGGCCATCGCCGACCGGCCCGACGACGCCCGGCGGCTGACGGTCAAGCACAACAGCGTCGCGGTGGTCTCGGACGGCTCGGCCGTGCTCGGCCTGGGCAACATCGGCCCCATCGCCGCGATCCCGGTGATGGAGGGCAAGGCCGCGCTGTTCAAACGGTTCGCGGACATCGACGCGTGGCCGATCTGCCTCGACACCCAGGACACCGACGAGATCGTGCGCACGGTGGCGCTGCTCGCGCCCGTCTTCGGCGGCATCAACCTCGAGGACATCGCCGCGCCCCGCTGCTTCGAGATCGAACGGCGGCTGCGCGGCCTGCTCGACATCCCGGTCTTCCACGACGACCAGCACGGCACCGCGATCGTCGTCCTCGCAGCCCTCACCAACGCGCTGCGGATCGTCGGCAAGTCACTGGGCTCCGTACGGATCGTCACCAGCGGGGCGGGCGCGGCGGGCACGGCCATCCTGCGCCTGCTGCTGCGGGCCGGCGCGGGCCGCGCGGGCGGCAGCGTGATCGTGTCCGACATCGGCGGGATCATCTCGCCGGCCCGCGAGGACCTGGACGACAACGGCCGGTGGATCTGCGCGCGCACCAACCCGGACAGGCTCACCGGGACGCTGCGGGACGCCCTGAGCGGCGCCGACGTGTTCATCGGCGTGTCCGCGCCGGGCATCCTCACCGGCGCGGACATCGCGGCCATGGCCGACGGCGCGATCGTCTTCGCGCTGGCCAACCCGGACCCCGAGGTCGACCCGGCGGACGCCCGGATGTACGCGACGGTCGTCGCGACCGGCCGCTCGGACGAGCCGAACCAGATCAACAACGTGCTGGCCTTTCCCGGTGTCTTCCGCGGGCTGCTGGACTCCCGGGCCCATGACATCACCGAGGACATGCTGCTCGCCGCGGCCCACGCGCTGGCGGCGGTGCTGCGCGAGGACGAGATCAACCCGCTCTACGTCGTGCCGAGCGTCTTCGACGAGCGCGTGATGCCGGCCGTGGCCGAGGCTGTCAGCGCCATGGCCGCCAACGCCGTGGCCGCCAACGCCACGGCCGCCGGTAGTACCAAGGCGGCTGGCACCAAGACAGCCGGGAGCAAGGCAGCCGGGGCCAGGAGGTCTGGTACCAAGGCGGCCGGCACGGT
>NZ_CEVIVD010000155.1:0-3736 GCF_982290655.1 Protofrankia sp. CiP1_Cm_nod3 | reverse complement strand
CGGCAGGCACTGGCCGACCAACCGTAACCCACGGCCGGCCAGGCCATGCCCGAATGGGCCGGTGACCGACTTCAGGCACGTCGCGACGGGAAAAAAGTCCCTCCCACTGGCCGGTTCACCGCCATCCGGATCATACTGCCATGTGAACGCAATATTTCACGCACATGACCGGCACGGTGGCTCCCCACGGATACGGGCATTTGCCCGGACCATCGTCGACCGGTGACCGGAGTACCACGGAGGTGGCGAATCGTGCAGTCGGCAAGCCTGCGGAAGGAGATTTCCGCCGTAACCACAGCGATTCAGGAGGCACAACGCCATATCCAGTGCCTGTGCATCCAGGCACCGAGCTCGAAGGCCGCCGACCGGCTGGCGGCGGACATCCGCCGGGCCCTGGAGGACATCGACGCGCTGGCCGCGGAAACCGTCGCCCCGGCCAGGGCCGACAGCTGCGAGGAACCGCCGACGGACATCACCCGCGAATTCCGCGAGCCGGTGTTCGTACCGGCCCGCCACGGCGAGCCGGAATTCCAGCCGGAATGCGACGACGAAGGCGTCGCCGGTGGCTGGCAGCGGTATCGCGCCGTGTCGTCGCGGCGGCGGCGGCGCGCCTGGGTGTGACGCCGCGGCCACGGCCCGGAGCGCGGATCATGGCCTGACGTCAGCACTCACATCGACCGACGACACGGTCGCCGCCAAATATAAACAACAAGAATAAAAAATATAAACTACAGAAAAACAACGAAAGGTGGCTCCGACGGACACGACCGCGTAGAGACCCGGATTGCCATGATCGCGCCCCCGACGGCCGACGCCGGCACCAGGCCGAAGGCCGCGCGATCATGGCTCCGCCCACGCGGGCGGGGCCCGATGGCGTGAGAGCGTTACGCCTACGCTCCGCCCACGCGGGCGGGGGCCCCGAGGACGGGCGCTCCCGCCCCACGCCATGCCCGCCCGTCACGACGCTTGCCTGTCACGACCAAGTCGGTTACTCTTCGCGTCGGAATATATTCGGCACTGCTACGTGTGCCGCTTTCGGGTGCGCCACTTCCAGGTGCACCACTGATGGCTCAAGCTTCGGGGGCGACGCGGTGGCCGGATCCGAACCCGTCCTCATGTCGAGGGCGGCCGAAAAAGCGGGAACAGACCGGTCGCCCTCCTTTCACCGCACGGGTGGGCCGATTTTCCGGATCACCGCCAGGATCGCCGTCCCCGCGATTCTTTTCACAGTTCTGATCATGGCTGGACGACCGGCCGCCGCCGAACCGAGCGCCGCCACCACCACCCGGCCCACCTCGTTACCGGCCACCTCGTTACCGGCCACCCCGTTACCGGCCACCCCGTTACCAACCGCCGCTCCCAGGCCGGGCAACACCGCGGACGTGGCGGCTCCCCATCTTTCGATCGTCCAGCTCGGCGATTCGTACGCCGCCGGGAACGGCGCGGGTGCCGGCACCTATGACACCGGTGACGGACCACGTGGATGCCACCGTTCGACGGTGAACTGGGGCGAACAATACGCCCAGTGGCTGCACGACGAACGCGGATACGACGTCACCTATGTCAACCGGGCGTGCAGCGGCGCCACCACGAACGACCTTCTCAGCCCGCGCAGAATGGACCAGCGCACCTACCGGACCCCGCTGCGCATCGGCGAGACCGCCTACGATCCCGCCGTCCTCGACCGCCTGCGGCAGGACTGCTCGGCCGGCTTCGGGCCGGAGGAAACCGCCGATATCGGCCCGGTCGACGTCGCCTACAGCATCGCGTCCGCCTCGTGCACCCGGCTGGTCGCGCCACAGCTCGACGCGGTCGGCCCGGGCACCGACCTGGTCCTGCTGACGATCGGCGGCAACGACGTGCGGTTCTCCGACATCGTGCTGCGCTGCTTCGCGTTCGACGTCCCGAAGGCCTTCGGGATACCCGCCGGGGACATCGCCGAGTGCGAACGGCTCACCGAGCAGGCGACGGACAACCTCCCGGAGGTCCGTGGCCGCCTGGTCACCCTGCTCACCCGCCTGCGGGAGCGGATGCCGCCCGGCGGCCGGGTGGCCCTGGTCACCTATCCGTACCTGTCCAGCCGGGAGCACTACCTGCCGCCAGGAGCGCAGGCCGCCCTGAACGGGACGGTCTTCGACCCGTCCGCCGCGGTCCGGGAACTCGGCGACCGCGGGGACAGCATGCAGATCGCCGCCGCAGACACGGTGAACCGTTCGTCGGGCTTCACCGGGCCGTCCGACCCCGCCGGACACACCTGCTCACCGGACGCCCCACCGGCGGATTCGGTCGGCACGCCGGGCCGTTTCGTCACCGTGGTCGACACCGTCAAATGCCGTTTCGCCGGCCACGAACCGGACCCCGCCGTCGACCAGCGGAATCCGGACCGCTGGATACACGAGTTCCTCGACGGCTTCCTCGCCCTCGACCAGAGCCTGATCTACCATCCGAACCGCGAAGGTCATCGGCAGCTGGCCGGCCTGCTCAGGCCGTTCGGCGACTTCGGCGCTTCGGCCCGCTCCAGTATCAGCGGCAACGCCTACCTGGACGCCGACCGCGACGGTCGGCGGGACGCGGGCGAGGCCACCGCTCCGGAGGTGGCCATCCAACTGACCGGCACGGGCCCGGACGGGGCGGGCATCCTGCGGGAGACCGTCACCGACGCGTCCGGGGAATGGGCGTTCGACGACCTCGTGCCAGGCGTGTACGCCGTCCGGCAGGACACCTCGCGCGGCGGATCCGCCGGCCGCACGATCCTCCACCCGGACACGTTCAGCAACATCGTCCTCGACCGGGTCGGTAGCAGCGTGACCGGATACACCTTCGCCGTGCAACCGGTGGAATCCGTGCGGGAGGTCCAGACCGAACGGGCCAGGCCGACGGAGAGCACCGAGCAGGCCGATGGGATAGCGCGTTCCCTGAGCGCCGCCCGGACGGGGGGCTCCGGTGGCGCGCTCCTCCCGCTCGCGGCGTTCGTGGCGCTGCTCGCCGTCGGCGTCCCAACAGCGATCATGTTCCGTCGCCGGCCCCCGCACGACCAGCGGGACGGGTAGGGGCCGCGGGACGGGACGGGCCAGCCGGCCGGGACCGTTCGATCAGCTGGGGCGCGAGACGGCGCAGCAGGTCAGCCGCCTGCGACAGGCTCACCCGCATGTCCGGCTCCAGCTCGGCGAGGGTCCGCACCGCCGAGAAACCGGCACCGGCCAGCGCCTGGGGATCCAGCAGCGAACGCCCCGCCACCGCGACGACCGGTACGCCGGCCGCACGCGCCCGGGCCGCCACCCCGGCCGGGGCCTTCCCGCGCAGTGTCTGCTCGTCGAGCGCACCCTCCCCCGTCACCACCAGATCGGCGCCGCGCAGCACGTCGTCGATGCCGACAAGATCGAGTATCAGGTCGATCCCGGGACGCAGCCGGGCACCGAGCAGCGACAGGGCGGCGAAGCCGACGCCGCCTGCCGCGCCCGCCCCCGGGGCCCACCGGTGATCGGTTCCGGTCGCGGCCGTCACGACCGTCGCCCACCTGGTCAGCGCCTGTTCCAGGAAGGCGACATCGTCCGGCGTGGCGCCCTTCTGCGGGCCGTACACGGCAGCGGCACCGTGCGGGCCCAGCAGCGGGTTGTCGACGTCGCAAGCGACGACCAGCTCGGTGTCACGCAGCCGCGGATCCAGCCCGGACAGATCGACGCCCTCGAGGACGGCGAGTGCCGGGCTGGTCGAGGCGCTGGGCGCCGTCCTGCTC
>NZ_CEVIVD010000154.1:0-10594 GCF_982290655.1 Protofrankia sp. CiP1_Cm_nod3 | reverse complement strand
CCGCCCGTCGGCCCGCCTGGCGGCGAGCCGACCTTTGCGTCACTTGTGGTCATGCGCCTCCCCCTCGTCAGCGGTTGGGCCTGACACGCGCCGCGGGAACGGTCCGGCGGCGCGCCTGAGCAGGTCTGCTCTGCAAATTCCTGAGCCTCCGGCCGCACGGAGCAGTAATGATCATGCAGCCTTCACCCTCACGGTTCCCCCTGGTGCCCCGGAGGCTGTGCGGGCCTCCGGCGACGCGCGACAGGCACGGCGCCGCCTTCGGCCCTCCGGCGGCCCGGGGGCCCGGGGGCCTTCCGGGCCGGCTCCCGGGACCCCGGGCTCGAAAAACCATGGCCGCACCGCATCCGGCCGGCCATCCGATATGCGGCACGCCCTTTTTCGGCGTGTGCCCCACATGATTCCCCGATCCAACCGATATGACCCCGTTACCGCCTGTCCGGGTACTGTGCGGACCCTCACATCCATGAGGGACACCGCCATGCCGCGGGACGTGCCATGGGAGTCCTCCCCTACCGCCGGCCACGCCGCGGCCGGGCACGGCGTCCGTCTCCTCCGTCGCGCGATGCATCACCCGCGGTCCGGGCCGGCCTCCCCGTCGTCCCGAGCGCTTCTAGCCGAAGACTCCCGCCAGCCGCCGGTAGAGCGCTGGCGCCGTCCCGTGGACACGGGCGGCAAGCGACAACCAGCGCGGCACCCAGATCTCGGCCTGGCCCCGCCCGGTCGCGAGCAGCATGCGCTCGGCGACAAGGCGAGCCGGTTGCAGGCGTGGCCACCTGCGTACGTAGGGCGCTCCACGACGACGGAAGAAGGCCGTGTCGACGACCCCCGGGAAACACAGGGTGACCGTTACGCCACGGCCGGAGACCTCAGAGCGCAGCGCATTGGCGAACCCGACCAGCGCGGCCTTGGTTGCCGAATAGGCGACCTCACCACGCACCCCCAACGCTCCGGCGACGCTGCCGACCAGCAGGATGCGCCCGTGCCCACGGTCGAGCATGGCCGGGAGCACCGCGCGGACGAGCGCCATCGGCGAGAGCACATTGACCGCCACAAGCTCGGCAAGGGCCTCATGGGAAAGCTGGTCGAACGGGCCGGCCGAGCCGAGGCCGGCCGCGCACACCAGCAGATCGAGATCACCGAGGAGGTCCTCGCTGCGGGAGGCCACGGTGGCCTCGGCACCCGGGACCGACAGGTCCACCGCGATCCGGTGACCGGAGGTGGACGCGGCGACCTCGTCGAGCGCGACACCGTTGCGGCCGACCAACAGGACCTTGCAGTTCATCTCGCCGAGCAGCAGCGCCGCCTCCCTGCCGATTCCGCTGCTCGCGCCGGTGACAAGCGCTGTCCTGGGCGGCCATCCCCGGCTGCCCGCGAAGCGGGACTGCTCGGCGACGACGTGCAGGCGGCTGTCCGGAACCGTGGGACGGGCCGGTGTATACACAACAAAACCCTCCGGTCGCGCGGTGGTCGCCTCCTCCCGGGTGGGAGACGGTCGCGGTCAGGCCCTCGGAACCTGGGTGTCGCCAGCGCTGACGACAAACGGTCGGCCCCACGTACGGCCCAGCCCTATTTCATCGCCCCACGGCCGGAACGTCCATCGTCAGGTGGACGACACGGCCCCGAAAGCCTTGTCGGACCCGTCACGGCAACGACGGATCCACACTGCAGGCACTACATGACATCCGGTCGACATTCATCCAGAATTCGATTGTCGACCGGTGGCTCCCATCACACCGGTACGCGGCATCGGAACACGGATTTTTCGTGGCCGACATGCCACAGCCCGCCGCCTGGCCCTTGACATCAAGACCCTTGACATCAAGGATCTGATGCGCTCCGGCGGGCGCCGATGTAACTAGAAGAATTCAATCGCATCACCTGGACGTATCCCAGCATTACTGAAGGTGCCACCCGGCGCCTCCACCGCCTCCGTGTAAGCGGTGCCAGCCCGGTAGATCTTACAACTGCCGGGATCCTCTTCGACACATGGCGTCATCTCATGGATCGCCACCACCCGCCCGTACCGGGAGAACACGACCGAGAGCGGGATCAGGGTCCGATACATGTAGAAACCATCCGTCGACTCCCCGCCGAAGACGAACAACATGCCGGTTCCGGGCAGCAGCGACGTGCGGCCCATCAGCCCGCGCCCACGGGCGGCCGGCGTCTCGGCGACCTCGACGGCGAGGGCCACCGCCCCCACCCGCACCCGGCGGGCCGCCGAGCCCGCCCCGGCCCGTGCCGGGCCGTCGGCGGCGGCGGCGTCGGCGTCGGCGTCGGCGGCGGTGTCGGCGGCGGTCACCGCGGGGCCGACGGCCGGGCCCCCCGCCGACGGCGGCGACCGGACCGGAGCGGCCTGCGACCACGGCGCCCACAGCCAGGCGGCGCCCCCGACAGCGATCGCCAGGGTCACCACCGAAAGCACGTAACGTGATCGGAGCATCATCAGCAGGATACCCGGCCACAGTACGTCCACTACTAAAAGATATTTCTAGATTACTAAAAGTAGTATATTGATCTGTCTTCGCACCGCCGGTAGCCCGGCTCGAGGTGCCCCGGCAAGAGTCCCCGGGCAGCCCAGGCAGCAACAGGGCAGCAGCGGATAGGAGACAGGCGAGGACGAGCCCGGGCGGACGCCGCCGGCGTCGATGGCCTACCCGGCGGGCTCGAGAGCGTCCCCGGCAGGCTCGAGAGCGTCCCCGGCGGGCCCGAGAGCGCCGAGAGCGCCGAGAGCGCCGAGAGCGGCTTCGACGACCTCGCGCCGGACGTCCTCCGGAACGAGCGGCCGGCCGGCGCCGGCCTCCCCGGGGCAAGTCTCCCCGAGGCAGGCGCCGGTGGCCCCGGCGCCGGCGGCAGCCAGCGTCCGCCGCTCCAGCGCGGCGCCGAAGATGCCTGCCTGCACACAGGCGACCGCGCAGCGGGCCCGCAGGATACGTGACGGAGTGGGCTCCGGCCCGGCCAGGGCGGTCACGATGGCGTCCCGGTACGAGGCGATGTCACCCTTGCCGATCCGCCGGTAGATCACTGACGGATCGTCGACGAAGGCGGACAGCAGCGCGCCCGGACCGGCCATCGCCTCGACCAGTCCCTCGATGATCGACCGAGCCGGTACCGGTGGATCAACGCGCGAGAGATCGCTCACATGGCCGAACGCCTCCACGAACGGCCGCACCGCCGCGTCCAGAATCATGTCCTTGGACGCGAAGTGGTAGTAGAGAGCGGCCTTCGTCATACCAAGGCGCTGTGCAATGTCACGGATTGATGTCCCTGCGTAACCTCGTTCGTTGAACAGCTGTACGGCGACGGCAAGGATCCGGTCACGTGTGTCCGCAGCGTGAGAACGCGGCGCGCGACCGGGCATCGTCGCCATGCACCCCTCTCCGCGGGAGGTCCGGAGCGGAAACCTGTAGCCATCCTGACAATATCCCCTCCTACTGACCGATCGGTAGACTACCCCGACCGACCGATCGCCCAGAACGCCCGGGGACACCGGCGTTCTGCGCTGACCCTGACCCGTCCATCGGCCCAGACCCGGGGGGAAACCCGTGGCATCGCTCGCGCGTTGGTGCTTCCGTCACCGCTGGATCGTCCTGCTGCTGTGGTTCGCAGCCCTGCTCGGCTTCGGGACGGCCGCATATGCTGCCGGCACGGACTACAAGAACAACTTCTCCCTTCCCGGAACCGAGTCCCAACAGGCGATCGACCTGCTCGAACGGGAGTTCCCCGCCGCCGCCGGCGAGACCGCGAGCATCGTGCTGCACGCCCGCACGGGCACCCTCTACAACCCGCTGCTCGAAGCCGACGTCGTCCCGATGCTCGAGCGGGTCGCGCGCCTGCCACACGTGGTCGCCGTGATCAGCCCGTACGACCCGCCGGGCGTCGGCCAGTTCACCCGGGACGGCCGGACCGCCTACGCCACGGTCGCGCTGGACGACCAGGCCGTCGACATCCCCCGCTCCGACCTCAAAGCGATCATCGACACCGCCCGCGCTGCCGACAGCGGGGCGCTGCAGGTCGAGATGAGCGGGACCGCGGTCGCCATCGTCGAACAGCCGCAGCAGAACACCAGCGAACTGCTCGGGGTGGTGGCCGCCGCGATCATCCTGTTCATCGCCTTCGGGACCCTGCTGGCGATGACGCTGCCCCTGGTCGCCGCGGTCATCGCGCTCGGTGTCGGGATGGCCGGCATCGGCCTGGTCTCCCACGTGATGTCCGTCGCCCAGTTCGGGCCGACACTGGCGACCCTCATCGGCCTGGGCGTGGGCATCGACTACGCGCTGTTCATCGTCAACCGGCACCGTATCGGCCTGCGGGCGGGCAAGACCCCGGAGGAGGCGGCCGTCACCGCCATCAACACCTCCGGGCGGGCCGTCCTGTTCGCGGGGATGACCGTCTGCATCGCGCTGCTGGGCATGTACGCGCTCGGGGTCACCTTCCTCTACGGTGTCGCGGTCTCCGCGGCCCTTGCCGTCTCGCTGACCATGGCCACCGCGGTCACGCTGCTCCCGGCGCTGCTGAGCTTCTACGGGATGAAGGTGCTCGGGCGGGCCGAGCGGGTGAAGCTCGCCCACATGGGCCCCGAGCCCGAGCACGCGTCCGGCTTCTGGTGGCGCTCGGCCCGCCGGATCGAACGGCGCCCGGCGGTCTACGCCGTGCTGTCAGCCGCCCTGATCATGATCACCGCGCTGCCGTTCTTCTCGCTGCGGCTGGGCACGGCCGACGAAGGCAACGGATCGCAGTCCAAGACGTCCCGGCGCGCCTACGATCTGCTGGTCGGCGGGTTCGGGCCCGGGTTCAACGGGCCGTTCAGCCTCGTCACGGAGATCCACTCCCCCGCCGGCCTCACGGCCCTGGAGACGGTGGTCACCGAACTGCGCACCGAGCCAGGGGTCGCCTTCGTCTCACCGGTACAGCCGAGCCCGAACGGGCAGGCCGCGATCGTGGCGCTGTTCCCGGCCACCAGCCCGCAGGACGCCAGGACCGCCGCGCTGCTCAGGCGGCTGCGCGAGACGACCATCCCGCGGGTGACCGCGGGCACCGCCCTGGACATCAAGATCGGCGGTGTGACCGCGACCTACCAGGACTTCTCCGACGTCCTGACCAGCAAGCTCCCGCTGTTCATGGGAGTGGTCGTGGCGCTGGCCTTCCTGCTGCTGATGGCGGTGTTCCGCAGTGTCGTCGTACCGCTGACCGCGTCGGTGATGAACCTGCTGGCGGTCGGCTCGGCGTTCGGGGTGATCGTCGCGATCTTCCAGTGGGGATGGCTCGCGAGCCTCATCGGGGTCAAGGGCGGCCCGGTCGAGCCCTTCCTGCCCGTGATGCTCTTCGCCATCCTCTTCGGGCTGTCCATGGACTACGAGGTGTTCCTGGTCAGCCGGATCCACGAGGAGTGGCTCGTGCGCCGGGACAACCGGATCGCGGTCTCCCTCGGGCAGGCCGAGACCGGCCGCGTGATCACCGCCGCTGGCGCGATCATGACTCTTGTCTTCGCGTCCTTCATCCTCGGGGCCGACCGGGTGATCAAACTGTTCGGCCTCGGGCTCGCGGTGGCCGTCCTCATCGACGCGTTCATCGTCCGGGCGCTGCTGGTGCCCGCGCTCATGCACCTGTTCGGGAAGGCGAACTGGTGGCTGCCGTCCTGGCTGGACCGGATACTGCCGAAGGTCTCGGTGGAGTCGGCCGAGGAGATCGAGGAGATCCGCAACACTCCCGTGCCCGCCGAGGTCATCACCCCCGCGGACGAGGAGGACAGCCCCCGCGACCAGGCGAGCGCGTCCACTCACACCCCACCGGCCCACCGGGCCGACCACCACGCATAGCCCGTCAGGACGTCGCGGCAATCCGTGACAATATGGACAATCCATGACAACATAGCTGAAAGCAACCAGAGGCAGCAACCGGCGCAGAGCCGGTCTGTACACGCACCATCCGCAGTTATTACGCTGCGGAGTCATGAAGAAGCAGAAGGTTGCTAAAAGGCGAGAGTTCCCGCTCGTGACGGTGGCCGCGGCCGCCGCCGGGCCCGAGCCGCCCTCTGGGCCGCGGCTGTCGCCCGGGCCGGAGCCGCGTCGACGGTGACCACGCCTCCGGCCCAGGCCGCGGACGCGGAGCAGCCTCCGCCGCTGGAGCGGGCCCGGCGGCGGCTGGGCAGGGCGCGGCTGCCGCTGCTCGGCATCGCCGTGTTCGTGCTGCTCCTGGCGCTGGCGGTGTCATGGACGGCGGTACGCGGCCTGCTCGCGCGATCGCATCTGCGGACCGCCCAGAACGAGATCGCCGCGTTGGACCAGGCGCTGCAGGCCGGCGACAAGCCGTCCGGTGACGCGCTGCGCGCCCGGGTGAACATGATCGCCACGGAAACCGCGGCCGCCCGGGAGCTGACCGGCGACCCGCTGTGGGCGCTGGCCGGCCACGTCCCGGCGGTCGGCTGCCCCAGCCGCTCCGTCCGCTCCCTGGTGACCGCGCTGGACCAGCTGCTCCAGGACTCGCGCGCCCTGTTGGACCCCACCGGATCCGTCCTCGACCTGGACGCCCTGCGCACCGGCACCACCATCGACACCGGCCGGATCGCGGCCGCCCGGCCGGCCGCCGCGTCCACGCATGCCGCGATCAGCCAGTTCCGCCGGCGGCTCGCGGCGACGCCGGGCTGCGGGGCGACCGGAGCCCGCCTCGGGCTCGCCGACGCCCGCCAGAAGGGTCTGCGCCACGCCGAACGGCTCGAGCGCGCCGCCGCCACGCTGGAGCTGGCGACCCGGCTGGTGCCGCCGATGATGGGCGCCGACGGGCCGCGCCACTACCTGCTGGTCGTCCAGAACCCGGCCGAGTCCCGGGCCACCGGGGGCATCATCGGGGCCTTCGGCCTGCTGACCGCCGTCAACGGCAGGCTTGAGCTCACCGGCATCTCCGGCAACGGCCACCTGCCCGGCGGGCCGACCCAGCGGGTGCCGGCCATGGCGCTCCCGCCCGAGCTCGAGAACATGTACGCGGACGCGTGGCCGACCCAGGTCTGGGCCAACGCCAACCTCACCCCGCACTACCCGACCGTCGGCAGCTTCTACACGGCGCTCTACCAGGCGGGCACGGGTGTGCGCGTCGACGGGACGGTCAGTGTCGATCCGACGACGCTGTCCTATCTGCTGGCCGCGACGAGGCCGGCGGTCCTGCCGGGCGGGCGGAGCGTCCCGGCCGGCTCGCTCGTCGAGCTCGTGGAGTCACGGGCGTACGCCGAGATCGGCGACGCCCGGCAGCGGGACGACTTCTTCGCCGCCGTGGGGCGGGCCGTCTACGACGCGGCCGCGTCCGACGCGGGAAACACCTCGGCGCTGCTGTCCGCGCTGGGGCGGGCCGCCACCGAAGGGCGTCTGCTGGTATCCAGCAACCATCCGGCGGAACAGGGAATCCTTGCGACGACCGCGTTGGGCGGCGCGCTCCCCGATGGTGACGGCCCTTATCTCGCGGTGGTGACGCAGAATGCCGCGGCCGGCAAACTCGACTACTGGCTGCGGCGCGGCACCGACTACCGCAGTGTCCGTCGTCCCGACGGCTCCGCGGACGTAACGATCACGATACGGGTCACGAACGCGGCACCGGCCGGGCTGAGCGCCTACGTCCGCAACCGGAGCGACCAGCCTGTTCCCGGTCAGCCTGGCGCGGGTCCGCCCGGCGCCGGTCCGCCCGGGCCCCTCGGGCAGGGCGCACCCCCGGCGGGCAACCCGGACGCGCAGAACCTGCTGTCGCTGGCGGTGTACACCGGCGTGGGCAGCGGGCTACAGGCGGCCACCCTGGACGGGCTTCCCGTCCACCTGCGCCGTGGCGTCGAGCGGGGCCATCCGGTGCTTTCGACGCCGCTGTCGGTCGACCGCGGGCAGACCCGCACGCTGGTGCTGCGGATCTGGGAACCGGTGGCCAGGCCGGTCCTGCTCCTGCGGCCGCAGCCACTCGCCGTCCCTGAAACCGTCACCACATCAGGTATACGTTCTGTCGCCCCATGGTCACAGAATCCCAGATGACACGCCGAGTAGCATAGACACGGAAAGTAGCGATCTATAAGCTGACAGTGTTCATGTTCAGGCTGCTTATACCAGCAGACCCGACAGTGGGAGTACATCCATGAGATTCCGTCGATTGGGAGCGGCTCTGCTCGCCGCCGGCTGTCTGCTGGCGCTCGGCGTGACATCGGCGTCCCCGGCCGTCGCCCAGCCCTATCCGCCCCCCTTCCGGTGCACCGGCTTCCTGGACAGAGGCACGGTGACACCGAGCCCGGTCGTAACCAACGCGTCCTTCACTTTCGGTGGATGTGGTTACGCTCCCGGCTCGACCGTCCAGCTCTACAGCAACTTCCAGTACTACGGGAGCACGACCGCGGACGGCGATGGCCTCATCCTGGCCACGCTGACGGCCCCGCCCACGCGCGGTGTGCTCAGGCTCACCGCCGTCGGCCAGGCCCCCAGCGGGCGGCTGCGGGTCACCGTTGCGATCATCCCGGTCCGCGCCGGCTGACAACCGCCGCCCAGGCCGTGTCCGACGGAGATCTGACGGCGAGTGGCTGCCCGAACGCAGCCCACGCGGTCGAAGATCCATCGGATGCGGCCCAGGGCGGTGAGCCGGTCACGCCGAGCCCCCTGCCGTCCCTCACGTCGTCCCTCACTCGTCCCGCTACGTAGCCCCCTCTACGTAGCCCCCGCTGCGTAGCCCCCGCTACGTAGTCCTCACGTCACCTGCCCCTGGCAGCACCTGCCCCTGACGAGACCGCGGCAGGAGGAGTACCTCCATGAACTTCCGGGTAGTCGCCCTCACCCTGCTGCTCGGCGGCGGCCTGACCCTCAGCGCGACGCTGGGGTCACCGGCCACCGCCCAGCAGCTACAGGACCAGCTTCCCGACTGCGCCGGTCCGGTCAGCTTCGCCTCGGTCGGCCCTGAACGGGTCCTGGCGGGCGGGTCGGTGCTCTTCAGCAGCTGCGGCTTCGCGCCGGGCAGCACGATCACCATCGACGACAACGGTGCGCGCACCCGGACCGTGACCGCGGACCACACGGGCAGCTTCGCGATCCGGCTGACCCTGCCCACCCAGGGGGACCACTATCTGACCGCCACCGGAACGCCGAAGGACGCGGCCGACACGGCGTCGTACACCGGGCGGGCCGGCGGCGCCGTCGGGGCGCAACCGGCCGATGCCGAGGAGCGCAAGGCCGTCGGCATGGTCTGGGTGGACGCCGCCGGCACCGCGGACGGCACCGACGACGCGGGCACGGCCGGGGAAGCCGGCGGGGACGCGGACGGTGCCCTGCCGGTTTCCGGTACCCAGGCCGGTGTGTTCGCGGTGGCCGCCGCGGCTCTGATCGGCGGCGGCGTGTTCTTCCGCGCCCTGCGCCGCCGGGCCCGGGACACGGACACGCCGTCACCTGCGGCCCAGGCCGTCGCAGGCGGGCCACCCCCGACGGATCCGCAGCCGCCCGGGCCATACCCGGACGACCGCGGATCCGTCTGACATGCCCTGGTTCTGTCGCCTCCTAGCCCTCTCGCCTGGAGCCGTCCGGGCTCAGGAGCTCAAGGTCGTCCACGGTCACCAGACCAGCGGCGATCACCCATTCGCCGAGCCGGACGATGTAGTCGGGCAGCCGGCGCGACGCCGGCCCCGGCTCGTCCCGTAGCAGCCCGGGTATCCCCTGCCCGGCAAGGTTGCCGCGCACGGTGGCAAGCCGGGAGCGGACATAGTTGTCGTCGCGGCTGACCCGGCGGGCGATCTCCCGGTACGTGGCGAACGGCGCGTGGTTGTCACCGGTACGCAGCCGCGGTTCGCAGAGCGCCACCAGCAGCAGGCGTTCGGTCTGGGTGAGACGGACGGAGATCTGCATCGTGTCCTGATCGCGGTGCACCTGCCGCCGGCGATGATGGACGACGCCGATCTGGTGACGCTCGCCGTCCGTGCCGACGGCGACGATGTGGAACTCGGCCAGCCCGGCGGACAGGGCCGTGCCCGGTGACACGATGTGATGGGTGTCGCCACTGGCGGTCAGTAGGAGCAGGGGATGCCGACCCGTGTTGCTGATGACGATCGCGCCTTCGCTCTCGGCCAGCGTCCCGGCCCGGCGGGAGACAAGCAGATCCTGCGGATCGGCCCCGAACGGGATGTCACAGCCGGCCCGGCCGAAGGTCAGCCGCCGGCCCGCTGCGAGATTCCATCTCCGTCCGCCCGCGACGATCCTCGCGACGACCGCCGGTGTCGCCGCGTCCGGTATCCCTCGTGGGACCATGCGTCTTCGCCGCCCCTTTCATGCCGACCCGATGAGCCTAGCCACGAAAAGACCTGCTGGCTGTCATGTCCGAATCACCTTCCAGGCCGTCTTCCGCGCCGCCTTCCGCCAGCGGCCGGTCCGGACGGTCTGCCGGGATGCCCCGTCCCATCCCGTCCCATCCCGTCCGACGATGATCCCGCGGGCGCTCCCGGGGCCCCGGAACGCCCGGACCTCGGGGGAGCACCCCTGCTCCGGTGCGGGGGCGCCCTGTTCGGGCTCCCGCGAGCCCGGCAGGATCTGTTCTGCGCCCACCGGCAGGCACCTGGAGATGCCGGGGCGTACCTCGGCTGGGGGGCCGAGGT
>NZ_CEVIVD010000153.1:0-10668 GCF_982290655.1 Protofrankia sp. CiP1_Cm_nod3 | reverse complement strand
TGGGGGCACCGGTGGCAGGGAAGCCGGTGGCGGTGTCACCGCGGCCGCGGCCGCCGGCCCGGCGGCCGGGACCCCGCCGATCAGCCATCCCGTCAGGGCTGCCGCCAGAAGCACCAGCAGGGACGGGAAAGCCGTCAGGCGGACGGGCTGGGCCGGGGCCGGGCGGCCCGTCGCGGGCGTCCTGAAGCGTCGGCGAGTCCGAGGCACCCAGCCAAGTTACTGTCGGTCACACCGCTCCAGCCGCAGAAGCCCCGCCGTGTCGCCCTCCGGTCACCACCACGGCGTCCACACCGGACGTCCGCACCCGGTCTCGTGGCAACACCGTAATTGCCGCGTTTCCGCTGCCCGGGAACGGGAAGCAGAGCTGTCGGTAACAGGGAGCGGCTGACACGCCGCGTCTACGGGCTCCCCGCGTCCTGTCGCTCTTCTCCCGCGTCCTGCCGCTGTTCTCCAGGGTATCCAGAGCTGTTCATGACGGTGCGGAAGTGCGGAGGCCTGCGGCTTCTGCCGCGGTCCTGCCTGGCGGGGTATCGGGCAGGTCACGGACTGCGTTCGCCGCGGCCGCGGCCGCGGCCTTGGCATAGCCGGATGCCGGAGGCTCGGAGATGAGACCGTCCCGTATCCAACGGGCGAACAGGCGCTGAGCGGGGTCGATAGGAATGATCTCCGCGATCGGTTCTCCGTCTCGCGTCACGATCAGCCGCTCGCCGTGTGCGGCGCGGTCGAGCACGCTCGCCGCGCGACGACTGAGATCACGGGCATTGACCGATGCCTGTCCGGTTGCCATGTCAGACATGATCTGTTTCTGTCGGGCGCGGCATCAAGCGCAACATCAAGTATGGTGTCGGATACGGGACTGATCGGTCTGGGCTGTTCGTGCGTCCGTCCGAAGGCTTCGGGCTCGCCGCCGTCCCGGTCGGCTGCCGGTCGACGATCTTCAGATATGCCAGGTCATCCAGGTTGCCGGTTCGCTATAGGGTGTGTTGATGTCGATGGAGGAGCCCGGAGTGAGCGGGCCCCGGTCCGGTTACCGCACCGACTCGGTGGCCGCGGACGCCAGGGAGGCGCCCGACGGCACGGCAGTCCGGCTCGCCGGCCGGGTGGTGCTCTGGCGCCGGATGGGCGGCCTGATCTTCGGGCACATCCAGGACCGCAGCGGGCGCGTCCAGGTCTCCCTGTCCAGGGACGAGCTGGGCGCGGAGACCATCAGGGAGTGGTCCCGCGCGCTGAAGATCGGCGACTTCGTCGGGGTCGCCGGCCGTCTCTACACCACCCGCCGTGGTGAGCGGACGGTGGCGGTATCCGACCTCACCGTGCTCAACCGGACGGCGCGCGCCCTGCCGGACAAGTGGCAGGGCCTGTCGAACGTGGAGGCCCGCTACCGCCGCCGCTATCTCGACCTGCTGGTCAACGACGAGTCCCGGGCGCGGTTCCGGGCCAGGGCGAAGGCGATCCAGCGGATCCGCCGGTTCCTCGACGACAACGACTTCCTCGAGGTCGAGACGCCGATCCTGCAGGAGGCGGCATCCGGCGCCGCCGCCCGGCCGTTCGTCACCCACCACAACGCGCTCGACGAGGACTTCTACCTGCGGATCTCACCGGAGACGTTCCTCAAGCGCGTCGTCGTCGGCTCCTTCGACCGCGTCTACGAGCTCGGCCGCAACTTCCGCAACGAGGGCATGGACTCCTCCCACCTCCAGGAGTTCACGATGCTGGAGTGGTACGCCGCCTACTGGGACTACCGCGACAACATGGCCTTCGTCCGCGAGCTGATCCTGGCGGTGCTCGACGACGTCCTCGGCACCCGCACCGTCACCTACGAGGGCGTGAAGCTGGACTTCGGCGCCGACTGGCCGGAGCTGGACTACCGGGCCGAGGTCGCCCGGCACACCGGCATCGACCTGACCGTGGTACGCGACCTGCCGGCCCTGCGGGAGCGGGTCGCCGGCCTCGGGCTGGACGTCGAGAACGCGCCGTCGTACGCGGCCCTGGTCGACCTGCTGTACAAGAAGACGGTCCGGCCCGGGCTCGTCCAGCCGTGCTTCCTGGTGCACCACCCGGCGGAGCTGGTCCCGCTGGCCCGGCGCAGCGACGACGACCCCGCCAGGCTCGACATGTTCCAGGTCGTGGTGAACGGCTGGGAGATCGTCAAGGCGTACTCGGAGCTGGTCGACCCGGCCGAGCAGCGGACCCGGCTGGAGGAGCAGGCCGAGCTGCGCGAGGCCGGCGACGACGAGACCATGATGATGGAGGAGGACTTCATCGAGGCGATGGAGTACGGGATGCCCCCGATGTCCGGCCTCGGCCTCGGCATCGACCGGTTCACCGCCCTGCTCACCGGCGCGCCCACCCTGCGCGACGTCGTCCTCTTCCCCACCATGCGCGGCGCCCGGAAAGGCCAGCACACCCCCGACGACCAGACCACCCCCGACGCCTGACCGGATTTCTTCTCGCCCGCCCCGGACCCGCCGCGGCCGCTCGGCCCTGATGAAAGCCGGTGCAACGGGTACGGGCCGGAGAGTCCGCCAGGCCGGTGTGAGCCGGCTGTCGGCTCCTGTAAGATCTTTGGCGGCAGCACGCCGACGCTGGGGTGGGGTCAAACGGCTCAGGCCGTTCAAGAAGGTCAAACGGTGGTGGAATGGGCTGCTACGAAGGCGGCCCCGCCTGTTCACCCGCTGGGCCTGGATGGCCGAGTTCTGACGGACTGGATGAGGTGAGCGGAGTGATGGGAGACTGTCATGCTCCGTTTCCGTGGGAGCCCGGGGATGAGATCCCCCGGGCCGCCCGGCGGGATCAGCTCAAGTAACGGGATCCAGCCGAAGTGACCCGGACGCGGGTCGACCTCCTTGTCTTAGTAAAGCTGCGCAGGATGGCGGTGAAACGGGCGAGCGGTGACATGATACTCGGCGGGGTCAAACGGTCGTAGCGACGCTACGACCGTTTGACCCCGCCCTGGATAATCTTTGTCACCGCGTCGCAGCAGAGGATGTTCAGCTGGTCAGGGCGCCGAGGGCGTCGTCGAGGCCTTCCAGGTCGCTCAGGGGGATCGGCGTCCAGCGGTGTTCGCCGACTCCCGGCGCGGCGGCAGCCCGGATGCTGGCCGTCGTGCCAGCCGTGTCGGCGTCGTCGCCGCTGGCGTTCTCGCCATCCCTGAGCGTGTTGTCCATGGGGACGGTGTCCCCGGTCACGTCGTCCGCTGGGGTGTCTGGACGGGGTGGTGCCGGCTGCGGTCCGTGACCGGCTCCGGTCGAATCGGCGGGGGCGGTGCCGCTCCGGGTGGTACGGGCCGCGTGTGCCGATGCCGCCACCGGTGCCACCGGTGCCACGCCGACGGCGGCCAGGGCGGGCCACAGGGAGGCGAGCGCGGCGTCCGGGTCGATCTCGAACTCCGACTGGCGGATCCGCCAGAAGCGCCAGCCGGCCCGGCGCAGCTCCCGTTCGCGGGCGAACTCGTGGGCGATCCGCTCGGGCGGCACGGCGGTGTCCGCGTCGCACTCGACCGCGAGGCGGGCGCGCCCGCCGGCCACCACCAGGTCGACGCGCCGGCCGTTCACCTCGACCTGGGGCCACACCAGATAGCCGCGTTCGCGCAGGACACGGAAGACCCGCTGCTCGAAGAGGGTGTCGAACCGCGGGTGTGGGATGTCCGGGCGGACGTCGCGCGGCACGGGTACGGGCAGGGACGCGGACCCGGCGGCGGCCGGGCCGGCGTCGGCCCCGGCGGTGGCGGACAGGGACGGCCGCGCGGAGGTCTGGGACAGCACATAGCTGAGGTAGTTGTGCCGCAGGTCGGTCGGCTCCAGGTCGCCCGTGGTCACCGAGTGGAACAGCCACACCTGGTCGCGGGCGCGGGAGGTGGCCACGTTGAACCTGCGCTGGTACTCCAGCCGGGTCAGCGACGGGGTGGGGGTGCCGGGCGCGACGACCATAGACAGGAAGACCACGTCCCGTTCGTCGCCCTGGAAGTCCGGCGGGGTCCCGACGCGCAGCCGCCGGCGCTGCTGCTCGGCCGGGGACATCCGGCTGACCAGTCTGCCGCGGATCAGCTCCGCCTGGGCGCTGCCCTGCAGCACGACGACCCCGAAGGTCAGCCCGTCGTAGCGGGGGTCGTCGGCGCAGGCCAGCACCTGGGTCACCAGGGCCTCGGCCTCGGCCGCGTTGCGCAGCCCGCCGGCGACACCGGAGGTGGCCGCGCCCGGGACGTGGCACGACCGCAGGGGTGGCAGCCGGTCCGCGCCGAACTGGCGCAGCGGCACCAGCGGGGCGTCCCGGTAGAACAGCGCGGACGACCATTCGATGATCTCCGGCATGCAGCGGAAGTGCTCGCGCAGCCGGATGACCTCGCCGAACCTCGTCCGCAGCAGGGTGAACAGGCTGGACCGGGGGGTGAACGCGATGCGCAGCCAGGTGGGGATGTCGGACAGCAGCGTGTCGAGACGTTGGAAGACCGGTTCCAGCTCCTCGAAGCTCGCCTCCGCCGGGGTGCACTGCCGGTCGTCACCGACCACGATCACGCGGGGGGCCAGCCACAGCAGGAACAGGCTGTCCAGCCCGGCCTGGCTGCCCTCGTCCACGATCACCACGTCGAAGCAGTCCCGGACGGCCGGGATGGTCGACAGCACCTCGCCGATCGGCATGATCCAGGCGGGGACGGCGGTCTGGGCGACCCGCATCGCCTCGCGCGCCGCCTGCCGGTACCGCTGCGCGTAACGGCCGGTGAACTTGCCGCCCGCGGCGACCGCGTCGGCGTAGGAGCGCAGCGCCGCGGACTGCTCGGAGCCCATCCGCGCAAGGCAGTGCTTCCAGGCGAGCGCGCCGGCGAGCTCGGCGGTGGCGGCGGCGAGGGCGTCCTCAGCCGCGTCGAGCTCGGCCTCGACGTCGGTCTCGCCAGCCGCCGTCCGCGAGCGTTCCAGCCAGGTCGCCGCGCAGGCCCACGCCCAGGCTTCGGGGAAGGACGCGGTCCGCCGGTCCCACCCGGCCGCGTCCGAGCCGTCCGGACGGCTCCCAGCCGCCGTTACGATGTTACGGAACGTATCCGTTCTCTCGGCATTCGCCATCCCGGCACCGGCCGCGCCGGCACCGCCGGCTGTGTGGGCCGGGTCCGGCGCCAGGCTCTCCAGCAGGGCGGCCAGGGCCGGGTGCGCGGCCCGCACACGCGCCAGCAGCGCCACGCAGCGCCGCTCCGCGTCCCGCTCGCCGTCGGCCGCCTCGAGCGCGGCCCGGGCGGCCTCGTAGGCGGTGACGTCGCGGGCGGCCAGCGCGCCCGCGAGCGCGGCCAGCTCCGGAGCGGACGTCCCGGTCCTGGCCGCCGCCAGGTAACGGCCGTGGATGCGGCTGAGATCCGCGGTGGCGGCGGCGGCGCGTTGCCGCCACCGGACGTCCTCGAGCGCGGCGGCGAGATCCCGGCAGGCCCGGGCCCCGGTGAACGTGACACCGAGAGAGCCGCCGGCGGCCGGGGTGCCCGTGACGGCGGTGCCCGTGACGGCGGTGCCCGTGACGGCGGTGCCCGGGGCGTCCGACGTGCCAAAGGCGCCGGCGGCGGCGGAGGTGTTGGCAGCGCCGAAGGAGGCCAGGACGCCGAGGACGCGGTCGCGCGCGCCGCGGGCGTGGTCGACCGCGGCGAGGGCGCCGGCCAGATCGTGCAGGCGGGCCAGGCGCACCTCGGGGGCGGCGTCGGGGTCGACGTGTACGTCCACCAGCGCCCAGGCGCTGCTCGCCGTCTCCAGGCAGACCTGCGCGGTCAGTCGGGCGAGTACCACGTCGAGCAGGTCGGGGGTGCGCGGGGGGATGCCGTCGACAGCCGCCTCCGTGAGCAGGGGAGCCGCGTTCTTCTGGGCCTTCGAGGGGAAGACGGCGCGCAGGCCGTGGCCGGCCGCCAGGTGGGCCCGCAGCGCCTCACCGTGGGCGAGCAGCACCTGCGCGCTCGCGGGCCCCCGCTCGGTCAGCGCGGGCAGGACGACCGTGTGCAGCCCGACCCGCTCGAGCGCGCCGGCGGCCTGCTCGACGGCCGGCGTGGTTGAAGCGATCTTCTCCCACAGCACGGCGTCACGGCCGGCGAGGGCGTCGTCGAGCGCCGTCTGCACCCACGCCCAGCGGGTGTGATGGCCCGCCACCAGCGCCAGGGCGTCAGTCAGCTCCGCGGCGGCCGCCCGCAGGGCGTCCACCCGCGCCGGGGACAGCCCGGCGAGCCGGTCGGCGAGAGCGGCGACCGGCTCGCCAAGGGTGGCCGCGCTGTTGTGGGCGACGGAGGAGGCGGCCTGCTCGGCGGCCAGCAGCTGGCGGATCGTGCCGGTCGGGACCAGCAGGTCCGGATCGGTCGGGTCCTGGGCGAGCCGGTGGGCCCGGGCAGGTGTGCGGGAGCGCAGCACGGCGAGCAGTTCGGCCGCCTCGGCGGCGTCCAGGGGTGCTGGCGGCGGCCCGCCATACTCGCCGCGGCTGCCGCGTCCACCGTGGTCGTTGTAATCGTTGCGACCGCCATGACCGCCATGACCGCCATGACCGCCGCTGGCGGGTGTCGGGCCGTGCCCGCCGGCAGCGCCATCGCCGCCGCGTCCCCGGTCGCTGTCGGTGATATTGCCACCGGCGCTGGCGCTGTCCTGACCGGCGGCGGGCCAGGGCACGGGGGTGGGGAGCCAGCCGTGGGCGGCGTGCTCATCCCGCACCCGGGCCGCGATCCGGGCCAGGGTGCCCTCCCAGCCCGGCGCCACATCGTCGCTGCTGTGGTGGACGCCCTCGGCCGCGCGCAGCCGCTGGATCAGTTCGGCCAGTTCGGCCCGGCGTGCGACGGCGTCGTCCCGCCGGGAGCGCAGCCGCGCGATCCGCCGGTCGTGGTCGTCCGGCCGGAAGGCGGCCTTCTCCGCCGCGAGCGCGCTGATGCTCACCGCGAGCTCGGTCGAACCGGTGTCGTCGAGGTCGGTGAGCGACACGCACAGCCGTTGCAGCTCCGGGGGCATCTTCTCCCGCAGCACCCGCAGCGCCTGCGCCTTCTGGCTGGTGACCAGCACCCGCTTGCCCTCGGCGAGCAGCGCGGACATCAGGTTGGCGATCGTGTGGGTCTTGCCCGTCCCGGGTGGCCCTTCCACCACGACGCCGTTGTCCCGGCGCAGGCGTTCCATCACGTGGGCCTGCTCCGGGTTCGCCGGCAGCGGGAACAGCGGCGCGGTGTCGCCCGGGCCGTCCCCGCCGGGCGCCGCGTCCCCGGCAGGCAGCACGTCTCCGGCAGGCACCGTGCCCGCGGCCAGCCAGGCCAGGCGTTCGTCGGCCTCCAGCGTCTCGACCAGCTGCACCAGGCCGAGCGGGGGCGGGCTGTCGCCGCGCAGCGCGTCCAGCATCTGGTCGTAGTAGTTCAGCAGCGCCGCCCGGCCGCGGGCGCGCAGCACCAACGCCGGGGCGAACGTCACCTGCGGGCGCGGGCCGGGCCGCGCCGCCGGCTGCCAGGACGGCGAGTAGCCGTCGGTGGACACGTCCACGGCAAGGGTCAGCCAGTCGCGCAGGACCCGCTCGTCGTCGGAGCCGAGGGAGACGGCGGGGCGGCCGCGCAGCCGCTCGTGCAGCGCGTTGGTCCGTTCCGGCCGGAACGCCGCCACCCCGTCGAGCAGGCTGCTGTCCTCCAGCCGGGTTGTGGCCTCGGCGGGCAGCCGCAGGCGGATGGCGGAGCTGGCCGCGTCGATCTCCACCAGCAGCCTGGTCGCGAGCAGATGATGACGGACCTCGACAGCCGCGGGTGGGCCGTCCGTCGCGGAAGGCCGCCCGCCTGTCACGGACGGGCGTGCCGCCGCCGGGCCGAGCGCCGGCCGGCCCGGCATCGTTGCCGATGTGATCGTTGCCGCCGGGTCGAGCGAGGGCATGCCGGTCGCGGACGGGCCGGGCGCGGCTGCCGGGCGCGCCGTGGACGCCGGTCCCGACGCCGACGCCGACGCCGATGCCGACGTCGGGACCGGGCTCGGGACCTGCCAGGACAGCAGGCCGGTGCAGAGCACCAGCTCGAGCGCGTCGCCCTCCTGCGCCAGGCGCTGGGCCACCGTGTGCAGGACGTTGTGCAGGGCCCGCCGGTCGGCGTCCGCGCGGGCCCTGGCCGCCCAGATCCGCCAGGCCGGCAGCCACTGCGCGTAGGCAGCCCGGATCTCGGGCGCGTCCGCGAGCCGGATGGTTTCGGTGATCTCGCGCTGGATGCCGTCCGGCCGTAGTTCGACGCGGGTCCGTGGGCCGATCTCGCGCAGCGGCGGGAACTCCTCGACCGGCTCGCCCGGCTCGGCCATGACGACCCAGTCGGTGAGCGGGCCGGGCAGCGCCGGCGGTGGTGGCAGTGCCGCCGCGGCGGGTGCGGCGAGCAGCACCTCGCCGGGGCCGGCCTGCTCGAACAGGGACAGCCCGTCCGGGAGGTCGTCGAGCCACACCACGGCGGGATGCTCGTCGACCGTGGTGACCCGCGGCGCCTGGGCCAGGGCGATCTCCCGCAGGAACCGGACCAGCCGGTGGCACCGGTCGGTCAGCGTGGCCCGGCGCCGGTCGTCGAGGTGGTACTCCGCGCGGAGCGGCCCGGCACCGCTTTCCGCACCGGGCTGTTCCCCGCCGGGCTGTTCCTCGCCGGGCTGTTCCTCGCCCTGCCGCCCCGCTCGCCCCGCGCGACGCTGCCCGCCGCCGAGCCGCTCGTCGCCCCGGCGCTCGCTGTCACGGCGCTCGTCGGGGCGATCAGCGTGATGGTGCCCGTCGTGATGGCGCGGCTGGCGAACCGCCGTCTGATCGGTCATAGTCCCCTCCGGATGCGACCGCCCCCGAGGGCTTCCTCCGATGGCCGGATGCGCACACCGGCGGACACATCCCGTTGCGGCAGTGCCCATAATGACGCGTCCCACTGGGATGCGGTCATGCCGGGTGGCGTCGCGGGCGGGCACGGGCGGCGGGAGCCGGCCGGGGGGAACCTGTCGAAGGGGGGCCGATGGCCCGGCCCGGCGGGCCGCCGCGTGTGCGAGCGCGCGGGTGCGACAACATACCCAGCTGTGAGCTCACGGTTTCTTGCGGACCTGCACATCCACTCCAAGTACTCACGGGCCTGCAGCCGCGACTGCGACCTGGAGCATCTTGCCTGGTGGGCGGCGCGCAAGGGGATCCAGGTGATCGGCACTGGAGACTTCACCCACCCGGCCTGGACGCAGGAGATCGTCACCAAGCTCGTGCCGGCCGAGCCCGGCCTGTTCCGGCTGCGCCCCGACCTTGAGGCGGACGTGCTGCGGGCCCTGCCCGCGTCCTGCCGGGTGGCGACCCGGTTCATGCTCTCCACGGAGATCTCCACGATCTACAAGCGGGGGGAGCGGACCCGCAAGGTCCACCACCTTCTTTACGCCCCGAGCACCGACGCCGCGGCCCGGATCACCACGAGCCTGGCGAAGATCGGCAATCTCACCGCGGACGGGCGTCCCATCCTGGGACTGGACTCGCGCGACCTGCTGGAGATCACCCTTGGCGCGGGCGACGGCTGCTACCTGATACCGGCCCACGTGTGGACGCCGTGGTTCGCTGTGCTGGGCTCCAAGTCCGGTTTCGACGCGGTCGAGGACTGCTACGTCGACCTGGCCGACCACATCTTCGCGCTGGAGACCGGCCTGTCCGCGGACCCGCCGATGTTCTGGCGGCTGTCCGGGCTCGACCGGTTCCGCCTGGTCAGCAACTCCGACGCGCACTCCCCGCCCATGCTCGGCCGGGAGGCGACCGCGTTCACCTGCGACGTCGACTACTTCGCCATGCTCGCGGCGCTGCGCACCGGGGACGGGTTCGCCGGCACGATCGAGTTCTTCCCCGAGGAGGGCAAGTACCACCTCGACGGCCACCGCAAGTGCAACGTCCGCTACGAACCGAGCCAGACCCGGCAGGCGGACGGGCGCTGCCCGCAGTGCGGACGGGCGCTGACCGTCGGCGTCCTGCACCGGGTGGACACGCTCGCCGACCGCGCCGAGGGGGTCCGCCCGCCGACCGCGGGCGAGGTGCGCTCACTGGTGGCGCTGCCCGAGGTCGTGGGGGAGATCCTCGGGGTCGGGCCGAAGAGCAAGGCGGTGGCCGCGCAGGTCACGGCGCTGGCCACCCGGCTCGGCCCGGAGCTGGGGATTCTCGCCGAGGTGCCGCTGGACGCGATCGCCGAGGTCGGCTCGTCCGCGCTGGTGGAGGCGATCCGCCGGCTGCGGAACGAGGAGGTGATCCGCGAGGCCGGGTACGACGGCGAGTACGGCGTCATCCGCCTCTTCCGTCCGGAAGAGCTCAGCTCGGACGCGGGCACGCTGTTCGACCTCGCCGCCGGCACGGCAGCACCGCCCGCCGACGCAGCGGCATCGTCCGCCGGTGTAACGGCTCCGCCTGCCGGCACAACGGTGCCGGGCGCCACCGCAACGGCACCGGGCCGCGCAGAGCCGGGCCGCGCAGAGCCGGGCGGCACAGCGGAGAAGGCGGCGGGGGAACGGGCAGCGGGGGAGAAGGCAGCGGCCGCGGGCGGCTCCCGAGCTCGCTCCGCCCGTCGGGCAGGCCGCGCCGTCCGTACCGCGCTGGCGCCGTCCGTGCCGGCGCCAGCAGGCCGGCCGGCATCCTTATCCGCGGCCCCGTCCGCGGTGGGCAGCACCGCGGTGGACAGCACCGTGGATTCATCGGGCACGCCGGATCCGGCGTGCCCGGCTCCTCGGC
>NZ_CEVIVD010000152.1:10692-11821 GCF_982290655.1 Protofrankia sp. CiP1_Cm_nod3 | reverse complement strand
GGAGAGGGCGAGGTCGAGGCCCAGGTCCAGCGCGGGTGCCGAGTGGGTCAGCGCCCCGATCGCCAGATAGTCGACGCCGGTCTCGGCCACGCGGCGGGCCGCGTCGAGGGTGAGGCCTCCGCTGGCCTCCAGCTCGACGCCGTTCGGACGGGCGATCGTGACCGACGCGCGCAGCTCGTCCAGGCTCATGTTGTCGCAGAGGATCAGGTCCGCGCCGGCTGTCACTGCTTCGGCGACCTGGGTCACCGTGTCGCACTCGACCTCGACCGGCAGGCCGGGGAACCTCGCCCGCACCGCGGCGAACGCCGCCGCCACCCCGCCCGCGGCGACCACGTGGTTGTCCTTCACCAGCGCCGCGTCCGCCAGCGACATCCGGTGGTTGCGCCCGCCTCCGCAGCGCACCGCGTACTTCTCCAGCGCACGCAGCCCCGGCAGGGTCTTACGGGTGTCCCGGATCGCCACCCCCGTACCGTCCACCGCGTCGACCCACCGCCGGGTCGCCGTGGCCACCCCGGAGAGGTGGCACAGCAGGTTCAGCGCCGTGCGCTCGGCGGTGAGCAGGGCGCGGACCGGGCCCGTGACGGTCAGGACGGTGTCCCCGGGGCTCACCCGGTCACCGTCTGAAGCGATGATCTCGATGTCCAGCCCGCCCGTCCAGCCACTCTTCGTATCCGAGTGCTCGTCAGCGGCGCCGCCCCCGCGGTGGACGTCCGACGGATCCCGCGTCGAGCGGACGCCTGTGGGCTCGTATCGCGCCGGGTACCAGTCGGAGAGGACCACCTCGAAGACGGCCGCGGCCACCGGCAGGCCGGCGACGACTCCTCGGGCCCGCGCGACGACTGCTCCCTGCCCGGCCAGGCCGGGCGGCACGGTCGCGACCGACGTCGTGTCGACCGTATCCGGAACATGACTACTCACTGTACGGACAGTGGCATCCGCCGCGGTTTCGGGGGCCGCGACCGGCTCCGCTGGGAGCGCGGGCAGGTCCTCGGCGACGGCACCGCGGATGAGCGCGACGAGCGCGTCCGGATCAAGCCCGGCGGACACCAGAGCGCCGCGGGTCTCCGGCGACAACGGTGACGATGACGGCGGTGACAACGGCGGCGGCGGTGACAACGACAACGGCGAC
>NZ_CEVIVD010000152.1:7010-10424 GCF_982290655.1 Protofrankia sp. CiP1_Cm_nod3 | reverse complement strand
CGACAGCGGCGGTGGGGACGGCAGTGGCATCAGGCCCGGTCCGAGGCGTGCCCGGCGGCTGCCGGGTGGCCTGGCGCAGGCGCGGCCTCCGCGGCGTTCAACGGCTCGTATGTCACTGAGAGCTCACCTTCCGCGTCCAGCTGGGTGAGGATGTGGCCACGCCAGCGTGCGTCATCAGTGTTACCGAAATCTTCCCGCCAGTGCGAGCCGCGGGTTTCCTGACGCATTGTGGCAGCCGCGACCAGCGCTGTGGCGACGGTCCGCAGGTTGGTCATCTCCCAGGCGTCCGGGCCGGCGGTGACGGTGCCGCCGGCCCGCAGGTCCCCGAGGGCGGCCAGCGTCTTCGCGGTCGCCCGCAGGCTCTGCGCACTGCGCAGCACTCCGGCGCCGTCGGCCATGGCGCGGGTCAGGTCGGCGCGGGCCGCCGGGTCGGCGAGCCCGGCCGAGCCGCGTCCCACCACCGGGTTCGCCGGCTTCGTCGGGGCGGGCAGCCCCCGGGCGAGATCGGTGCCGATGCGGGCGGCGAAGACCAGCCCCTCCAACAGGCTGTTGGACGCCAGCCGGTTCGCCCCGTGCACGCCCGTGCAGGCGACCTCGCCGCACGCGTACAGCCCGGGGACGCTGGTCCGCCCCCAGACGTCGGTGCGTACGCCGCCGCTGGCGTAGTGCGCTGCCGGAGCGACCGGGATCGGCTCGCGGACCGGGTCCACGCCGGCGGCCCGGCAGCGGGCGGTGATCGTCGGGAAGCGCCGCAGCAGGGTGGCGCTGCCCAGGCCGCGGGCGTCGAGGTAGAGGTGGTCGACGCCCTGGGCGGACATCACCTGGGACATCCGCTTGGCGACGACGTCCCGCGGCGCCAGGTCGGCGAGCGGGTGGACGCCGTCCATCACCCGGTGCCCGGCGGCGTCCACCAGGTGGGCGCCCTCGCCGCGCATGGCCTCGCTGACCAGCGGCTGCTGGCCGGAGACGGACGGCGCGCCGGACGGCTCATCGTCGCCGCCAGCCGGTCCGGTCGCGCCGGCCGGGCCCGCCCCCGCCCCCAGCCGCGCTCCCGCTGCCGTCGACGGCGGGACCAGCCACAACGCGGTCGGATGGAACTGGACGAACTCCAGGTCGGTGACGACCGCGCCGGCGCGCAGCGCCAGCGCCACGCCGTCCCCGGTGGACACCGGCGGGTTCGTGGTGGCGGCGAAGATCTGCCCCATCCCGCCGGTGGCGAGGATCACCGCGCGGGCGGCGACCGCGCCCACCCCGTCCTTGCTGCCCTCGCCCAGGACGTGCAGGGTCACCCCGGCGGCGTTGCCGTCGGCGTCCAGCAGCAGGTCGAGGACGAGCGCGTGCTCGATCACCTCGACGCCCGGGTCGGCGCGTACCGCCGTGATGAGCGCCCGTTCGACCTCCAGGCCGGTGGCGTCGCCGCCCGCGTGCACGATCCGGCTGCGCAGGTGGCCGCCCTCGCGGGTCAGCGCGAACCCGCCGGTGGAGCCGTTCCGGTCGAACGCGGCGCCCAGCTCGGCCAGCTCCCGCACCCGGGCCGGCCCCTCGGTGACGAGGATCCGCACGGCGTCGGCGTCGCACAGCCCGACCCCGGCGGTCAGGGTGTCGGCCAGATGATCCTCGGGGGAGTCCTCCGGGGCGAGCGCGGCGGCGATGCCGCCCTGCGCCCAGCGGGTCGACCCCTCGTCCAGGCGCGCCTTCGTGACCAGCAGGACCCGGCCGGCGGGCACGGCCGCGCGGGCGTGCAGGACGGCGCTGAGCCCCGCGATCCCCGACCCGATCACCACGATGTCGGCGTCGAGGGCCCAGCCCGGCCGGGGCGTGCCGAGGCGGCAGGGCAGGAAGGTCATGGGCGGACCCGCGCTCCGACCGTGGCCGGCCGCCCGCCGTCCGGCTCGTGCCGGGGCGCCTCCCGGCCGGTTCTCGTCCCGTCGACGGACAGCTGATCGACCGACAACGGCTGGACGATGTCCCCGCGCAGGCTGGACGGGTCGTCCGGGATCGCCGCCGCCGGATCCTGCCCGTGGGCGACGACCCGGTTGGTGGCGTCCACGAACAGCACCCGCGGGGTGAACCGGCGGGCCTCGGCATCGGCCATGACCGCGTACGCCAGAATGATCACAAGATCTCCGGGATGGACAAGCCTTGCCGCCGCGCCGTTGATCCCGATGATCCCGCTGCCGGGCGGGCCCGCGATCGCGTAGGTCTCCAGCCGGGCGCCGTTGTCGATGTCGACGATCGTGACCTGCTCGCCGGGGAGCAGGTCCGCGTCCGCCATCAGGTCGGCGTCGATCGTGACGGAACCGACGTAGTGCAGGTCGGCCTGGGTGACCGTGGCGCGGTGGATCTTCGATTTGAGCATGGTCCGGAACACGGTCAGCCGTCCTCCCCGGGCAGCGTGAGCTCGATGTTGTCGATCAGACGGGTGGTGCCCACCCGGGCCGCGACCAGCAGCAGCGCCTGGCCGGTGCGTACCGGTGCCAGATCGTGGGGGCCTGCCAGCCGCAGGTAGCCCACCTCGACGTCCGGTTCGGCGGCGAGCACCTCGCCGGCGGCGGCCAGCACCACGTCCGCTCCCTCGTCGGCGACGCGCACCCCGACGGCGAGCGCCCGTGACAGCGCGAGCGCGCTGCGGCGCTGGTGGGTGGTCAGGTAGGCGTTGCGGCTGGACAGCGCCAGCCCGTCCGGGGCCCGCACCGTCGGCACCGCGACGATCTCGGTCGGGAAGGCCAGGTCACGCGCCATCCGCCGGACGAGGACGAGCTGCTGGGCGTCCTTCTTGCCGAAGAAGGCCAGGTGCGGGCGGGTCAGGTGGAGCATGGTCGCGACGATCGTGAGGACGCCGTCGAAGTGCCCGGGGCGGCTGGCGCCCTCCAGCACCTCGCCGAGCGAGCCGGCGCTGACCCGGACGAGCGGCGGGGTCTCGTGTACGACCGGCGGGGCGAAGACGATGTCCGCGCCTTCGCGGCCGCACAGCTTCAGGTCGGCGTCGAGCGTCCGGGGGTAGCGGGAGAGGTCCTCGCGGGGGCCGAACTGCAACGGGTTCACGAAGATCGTGACGATCAGCTGGTCCGCGCGGGCCCGGGCGGCGCGGATCAGCTCGGCGTGCCCGGCGTGTAACGCGCCCATCGTCATGACGACAGCCCGTGTAGCATTTGCCGCTAAGGGTGACGCGTCGAGCAGTGAGTCGAGTTCCGCGCGGCTCAGGGCCAGCGCCGGTTCCCCGTCGCCGGGCGATCGGGGGCGTGGCGAAGCCGCGGTTGCGGATGTGGCCATCAATGTCGTTCCAGTCCTCGTAGGGGTACCGGACGTCGCGCGCCAGCCTAACCCGAACGCGATCGCGCGCGCACGTCTGTCACGTACCGCATATGTGACAAGCGGCTGGCGGCCGCGGCCGGCGGTTACCGGCCGGCGGGC
>NZ_CEVIVD010000152.1:4397-6983 GCF_982290655.1 Protofrankia sp. CiP1_Cm_nod3 | reverse complement strand
CGCGGCCCGGCGGGCCGAGGGTACGCCCGCCGGGCCCGGGGTGCCGGGCTGCGGTCGGACGTCCTGGAACACCTGCCCGGGACGGCGCCTACCGGGCCCGCGCGGTGGCGATGTAGCCGGCGAAGGAGGTGCCGGTGAGGCGTTCGTACGCCTCGACGTAACGGGCCCGGGTGGCCTCGACCACCTCCGGCGGAAGCTGCGGCCCGGGAGCGGTCCGGTCCCAGCCGGTGGACGCCAGGTAGTCGCGGATGAACTGTTTGTCATAGGACGGCTGGGAGCCGCCGGGCCGCCACTGGTCGGCGGGCCAGAACCGGGACGAGTCCGGGGTCAGCACCTCGTCGCCGAGCCGCAGGACGCCGTCGGCGTCATAACCGAACTCGAACTTGGTGTCGGCGACGATGATGCCGCGCCCGGCGGCCACGTCGACCGCCCGCTCAAAGATCTCCAGGGTGAGTTTCTCCAGCTCGGCGGCGGCCTCGGGGCCGACCTGGGAGGCGGCCTGCGCCCGGCTGATGTTCTCGTCGTGCTCGCCGACCGGCGCCTTCGTCGACGGGGTGTAGATCGTCGCGGGCAGCCGGCTGCCGTCGACGAGGCCGGCGGGCAGCGCGTGGCCGCTGACCTCGCCGGTGCGCTGGTAGTCCTTCAGCCCGCTGCCGGTGAGGTAGCCGCGGGCGACGCACTCGATCGGCACCATGGTCAGCCGCCGGCACAGCATCGACCGGCCGCGCAGCTGCTCGGCGTAGGGGGTGAGCTCGTCGGGGTACTCGTCCACGTCGGTGCTGATCACATGGGACGGTACGAGGTCCGCGAGCTGGTCGAACCACCACAGCGACAGTCCGGTGAGGACGGCGCCCTTGTCCGGTATCTCGGTGGGCAGGACCACGTCGAAGGCGGAGATCCGGTCGCTGGCGACCAGGAGCACCGCGTCCTCACCGACCGCGAACATCTCGCGTACCTTGCCCGACCCCAGGTGGGTCAGCCCGGCGAACTCCTCGTGCGTCAGTGGCATGCTCCGACCGTATGCGATGCGCCGGGCGTCCTCGCCGGCAACAGCCTCGCCGGCAACAGGATGTTCTCGCCGGCGACAGGACGCCCCCGCCGGTGACGCGGCGTCGTGGCCGGTGGCCGGGCGTCCTGCCGTTGACGGGACGTTGCGGCCCGTGACGCGGCGTTGCGGCCGGTAGGGTGCCCGGCCCGGGGATTCGGGCGCGGTTGTCGGGCACGATGGCCGGTATGGCAACCGAGCACGCGGCCCCCACACCTCCCACCGCCCCCGAGCCTCCTGAGGCCCCTGAGGTTCCTGAGGTTCCCGACGTCCTGGCCACCCGTTACGCCTCGGCCGAGATCCGGCGGCTGTGGTCACCGGAGAGCAAGGTGGTCGCGGAGCGCAGGCTGTGGCTGGCAGTGCTGCGCGCCCAGCGGGATCTCGGCCTGGAGCTGACCGCCGGTGTGATCGAGGACTACGAGCGGGTCCTCACCGAGGTCGACCTGGCCTCGATAGCCCGGCGGGAGCGGCTGCGGCGCCACGACGTCAAGGCCCGCATCGAGGAGTTCAACGCCCTCGCCGGCCACGAGCACGTGCACAAGGGCATGACGTCACGTGACCTCACCGAGAACGTCGAACAGTTGCAGGTGCGCAGCTCGCTCGCGCTGATCCGGGGGCGCATGGTCGCGGCACTGGCCCGGCTGGCCCGGCTGGCCGCCGAGTACGACTCGCTGGTGATCACCGGGCGTAGCCACAACGTTCCCGCCCAGGCAACCACGCTCGGTAAGCGGTTCGCCTCCGCCGGGCAGGAGCTGCTGGCCGCCTTCGAGCGGGTCGAGGACACCCTGGAGCGCTACCCGCTACGCGGGATCAAGGGCCCGGTCGGGACCGGCCAGGACATGCTCGACCTGCTCGGCGGAGACGACGCCAGGTTTGCCGAGCTGGAGCGTCGGATCGCCGGGTTCCTCGGCTTCGGCCGGGTGCTGACCAGCGTGGGCCAGGTCTACCCGCGGTCGCTCGACTACGAGGTCGTCACCGCGCTGGTCCAGGCCGTGGCCGGGCCGGCGAGCCTCGCCACGACCATCCGCCTGATGGCCGGCCACGAGCTGGCCACCGAGGGCTTCGCCGCCGGCCAGGTCGGCTCGAGCGCGATGCCGCACAAGATGAACACCCGGTCCTGCGAGCGGGTGAGCGGCCTGTCGGTGGTGCTGCGCGGCTTCGCCGCCATGACCGGCGAGCTCGCCGGGAACCAGTGGAACGAGGGGGACGTGTCCTGCTCGGTCGTGCGCCGGGTGGCGCTGCCCGGCGCGTTCTTCGCCGCTGACGGGCTGTACGAGACGTTCCTGACCGTCCTGGACGACTTCGGGGCCTACCCGGCCGTGATCGCCCGGGAGCTGGACCGCAACCTGCCCTTCCTGGCCACGACGAAGATCCTGATGGCCGCCGTCCGCCGGGGCGTCGGGCGGGAGACCGCCCACGAGGTCATCCGGGAGCACGCGGTAGCGGTCGCCCTCGCCCTGCGGGAGAAGGGGGCGGAGCACAACGACCTGCTGGCCCGGCTGGCCGGCGACGACCGGCTGGGCCTGGACACGGCCGAGCTG
>NZ_CEVIVD010000152.1:3112-3895 GCF_982290655.1 Protofrankia sp. CiP1_Cm_nod3 | reverse complement strand
ACTCGCCGAGCGGCGGCCCGGCCGGTTGGTGGACGGTCAGCGGTCGGGGGTCAGTGCCTCCTCGAGGCCCGCGGCGGCGGCCTTCTCGAAGTCGTCCTTGAACGCCGTGAGCAGGGCCTGCAGGCCGGGGTCGCTCAGGGCGAGGATCTGGGTGGCCAGCACGGCGGCGTTCGTGGAGTTGTTCAGCCCCACCGTGGCGACCGGCACCCCCGGCGGCATCTGCACGATGGCGAGCAGGGAGTCCATACCGTCCAGCGCCCCACCCGTGATCGGGACGCCGATCACGGGCAGTGTTGTCAGCGCGGCGACGGTTCCGGGCAGGGCCGCGGCGAGCCCGGCGCCGGCGATGACGACCTCGATACCACGGGTGGCCAGCTCGCCCACGTACTCCGCGAGGGTGCGGGGGGCGCGGTGGGCCGACACCGACACCTGCTCGTAGGGGACACCGAAGCGCTCCAGGGTCGCGCCGGCCTTGCTCATCGTCTGGGCATCCGAAGGGGAGCCGTAGACGATGGCAACCTTCGGTGACTGCACGTTCGGGCCGCTCCGAGGGATCTCGCTCATACCTGCTTGCTCACTCACCTTCTGGACGACTGGCTGATCGTAGGTGGACGACTGGCTGGCCGGACGCGGGAAGCCCGGGGCGGGCACCGCCCACCCGGCGGCCTACGGCGTCCCCGGGTGGGCGGACACGCCGGACACGCCGGACACGCCGGGCAGGGCGGATATCGGCGGCACAGGCGTCAGTACCTCTGCCCCCACGGCTCCCATGGTTCTCCTTGG
>NZ_CEVIVD010000152.1:0-2791 GCF_982290655.1 Protofrankia sp. CiP1_Cm_nod3 | reverse complement strand
CCCCCGCATCTGCTGTATCTTCCGGATCCCGTGGCCCGGCTGTGCTGATCTGTCTGGTCAGGAACCTCGCTCCGCCGACCCGCCGGCCCCGCCGCCGGGCGCCGCCTGCCGGGTCGGGACGCCGATGCGGGTCAGGTCGCCGATGTCGGTCCGGTAGTGCGCTCCGGCCAGCGACAGACGGCTGATCGCCTCGTAGGCCGAGCCTCTCGCGGCCTCCAGATGTGACCCGATTGCAGTTACGCACAGTACACGTCCGCCGGACGACACGATCCTGCCGTCGGCGTCCCGGCGGGTGCCCGCATGCAGGATGTCCACGCCGGTGAGGGCCTGCGCGGCGGCGAGGCCACTGATCGGGTCACCGATTTTTGGTGACTGTGGGTAGCCAGAAGCGGCGACGACCACCGTGACCGCCGCGCCGGCGCGCCACACCGGCGCCCGGCGCCCCGACAGCACGTCGGTCAGTGGCGTGGCCAGCAGCGCCAGGATCGCCTGCACCTCGGGGTCGCCGAACCGGACGTTGAACTCCACGACCCGCATCCCGCGGGAGGTCAGCGCGAGACCGGCGTAGAGCAGGCCGGAGAACGGCGTGCCACGGCGGGCCATCTCGCCCACCACGGGTCTGATCACTGTGTCGACGACCTCCGGGACGAGCCCGGGCGGCGCCCACGGCAGCGGCGCGTAGGCACCCATCCCGCCGGTGTTCGGCCCGGTGTCGCCGTCTCCGGCCCGTTTGTGGTCCTGCGCGGGCAGCAGCGGCACGACCGTGCCGGCCTCCGTGACGATCGCGAACAGCGAGACCTCGGGGCCGTCCAGATACTCCTCGATCACAACCCGGTCGTCCGCCCGGCGCAGGCAGGACCGCACGGCCGCCACCGCCTCCGCCCGGTCGGTCGTCACGGTGACGCCCTTGCCGGCGGCCAGCCCGTCGTACTTGACGACGTAGGGCGGGCCGAACTCGTCGAGGTCGGCCAGGGCCGGCTCGATCTCGGTGTGGTCACGGGCGGCCGCGGTCGAGACGCCCGCCGCGCGCATCACGTCCTTGGCGAACGCCTTGCTGCCCTCCAGGCGTGCCGCCGCGGCGGACGGCCCGAAGCAGGCCAGCCCACGGGCCCGCAGCTCGTCGGCTGCCCCGGCGACCAGGGGGACCTCCGGCCCGATGATGGTCAGATCGGCCTGGACGGCCTGCGCGAGGGCCGCGACGGCGTCCGGGTCGCCGACGTCGAGCGGACGCGGCTCGGCGAGATCCGCGGTGCCGGCGTTGCCCGGGGCGCAGACGACCGAGCCCACGGCCGGGTCGTGCGACAGCGCCCGGCACAGGGCATGCTCCCGGCCGCCGGAGCCGACGACGAGCACTTTCACCGCGTCACCTGTTACCCACTGCCACCGCCGGGCCGGTCGCCGCCGCTGAACGAACCGTCAGCACGGAACGAGCGGCTGCCGCCGAACGAGCTGTTACCGTCGGAGCCGCCACTGCCGTGGGAAGGGCCGCCACCGGAGCGGTCGCTGCCGTCGCTGCCGTCGGAACGGCCGTTGCCGTCTGCCGGGCTGCCGTCTGCCCGACCGGTGGCCGGTGGCCGGCCGTGCGCGCGGTCACGGGCCCTGCGTGGGAACCGGTATGGGAGGGCACGCGGTACAGGGTAGCGCCCAGCGCGATCAACTTTCCGGCCTGGCCCGGCCGCGGGATGTGCTCAAGGTGTGATAACCGTGGGCGCTCCGGGCGAAAACGAACACATTTCGTGACGGACGCCTGGCTGGCGCTCGCCGGGATCCGCGCGGGCGGTGTGTGCCCTGCCCGGCCGCGCGCCCGCTCCGCACCCGCGGGCCCATGCGCCCACGTACGCCCACGGGTGTCTGCCGGGACCGCCTGTCCAGCCGGGACCGCCTACAGGATGACCCCGGCGCGCCACAGCGTGTGTGCCAGGCCGTACACCAACTGCTGCGCGCAGCGCCGGGCATCCACCTCGGCCATGGAGCCGATGACCGCGTGGACGTCCACCGGCCACACCCGGACATCGCGGCCCAGGGCGTACAGGGCCCCGGGGTTGTCCCGGCCCTCGAAGGCCCGCCCGTCGCGGTCGACGAAAAGGTGCAGGCAGCGGCCCGTGTACGGGAACTCCTCGTTACGCCAGTACAGCACCGGCCAGACCAGCGGTGACGTGACGTGCCGGCCGCGCCGGCGGTCCCTGGCCTGCCCGGAGCCGCGCCGACCGGCCTTCCCGTCGTCGCTCCCGCCGTTGGTGATCTCCGTCGGGAGCCGCCCGGCCGCGTCGTGACCGGCGGTGTCGTGGCTGGCCGGGCCGGCAGCGGTGGGAGCCGGGATCGGAAGCGGCGCCGGGTCCCACTGCTGCCGGCGGCGCCCACCGCGGGCCACCGGTGGCAGGCGCTGCGGGAGCACGCGGACGCTTACGTCCGGTGAGAGATTCTGGGCCGCGCAGATGGCGAGGAACTCGGCGATCTGCCTGTCCACATGGGTGGCGACGGCGTCCGCCCGCCTGCGGCGCTGCTCCTCGGCGCGGTTGGCGCTGCGGACGGCGTAGCTGCCGCGAACGACCACCTCCACCAGGCCGGCGGGAGGTACGTCGCCGATGGGTGAGAAGCCGACCGGCCGGGCATGCGCGCCGACGCCCTGCCGTACCGCCTGCGGCTGGGTGACCAGGCCGGCGGCGTGCGCCACCGGCGTCCGGTGGGCCGGCAGGGAACCGACGGGGCCGGCCGGGGCGGCCGGACCGGACGTGCCGCCCGCCGCCGGCCTGCCACCGCGCGGCAGGCCGGTCCGTGGGATGCCGGGTTC
>NZ_CEVIVD010000151.1:3814-11618 GCF_982290655.1 Protofrankia sp. CiP1_Cm_nod3 | reverse complement strand
CCAGTTAAACGACAAGCTTAGGGCAGTGGCCTACGAGGCCGGGGGCACGTCCCCTGAAGAAAGCGGAGGTGCCGGGAGCGGGCTTGCTTCGTCCTCGGCTGCCGCATATGCCTTTCCGTATTCCCACTCGGCGGCGAGTCTCGATTCGTGCTCCGCTGCGATCGCACGGGTCCTTACGTACTCCGTCTCGTCATGGTCCGACTCGTCGTACGCGGCCTGGCCGGAGGTCGCCTCGGCCTCACGCTGCTTTTGGTCCTCCGCTAGAGCCGCGACCGCGACAATGGCTGCGGCGGCCGCCGCCAGCCATCCAGTGACATGGTTGCGCTTCCACCAGCTAGGTGGAGATGTGCCGCTTGCGAGCGCCCTCAGGTCCTTCATCGTCTTGGTGATGTCGCGGGTCAGCGGCCGGTTCTCTCGGCGCCAAGTAGACCGCGATGGCCTCCCTCCGGGGTACACCACCGGGAACGACGGGAGCGTGCCGCGAACCGTGCTTCCGCCCGACAAAGCGTCGTCACGCTCCCGTGCCGAACGGGCATCGTCGAGCTGTCTTTGCGTCACCTGGTCGAAGATCCGTGTGTTCTCACGTTGCTCGTCAAGACGACGCTGATCGTCGCGTGCTTGTTCGTACTGGTAGTCGGACATCGAAATCCTTCCCATCGGTAGTCCACATGCTGGCCGCGGCCGGGTCTGCGGGTGCGGGTGCGCGTGGTCTTCGTCTTTCGTAGCCATCAGATGTTGTAGTCGGTGGCGGAGAGGCCCAGGCCGACCATGGTGCAGTCGGGTTGGTTCTGCGACAGCGGGGCTGACAGCTGCACGGTGCCAACGCTCGAACCAGGGAACAAAGGACATATGGTGGAGATACGTGTGACTGCTAGCCCTGATTCCTGACGAACAGTACGTTGGACCCGGTGTCCTGGTAGGTCATCTCCTCTGCTGAGCAGTCGATGTTTTCGGGGTCGAGCTTTGAGAGGCTGGCCTGCTTCGGGCTGCCATGAGAGCCATCCAGCGCGAGCATCACCGAGATCGCGCCACTCACGGACGAGTACGTGAGTGTGCTGCCGCTGATCGAGTAGCGGAACGAGATGTTCCCAGACTCGTAGATCTCGTATAGCCGGTGGTCGTCGCCGTAACCGAGGAGCCTCGCGTCGAACTTGTCACTGCCCGTACCGTCCGGACGGAGTTCAACCGTGCGGGTGGCTCCGTCGTGGGCCTGGACGGTGACGGTGCCGGTAGCGCTGCGATCCCAGACCGACATGGGATCCTCCTCGTACCAGGAGCCGGCGTCCTCAAGGCTCCACAAGCCAGTCGCGCAGTCCGCAGCCAGCAGCGGAGCACCGCTCTTTGTGTAACGGTTCCCGCCGAGGGTTAGCAGTGAACCGCGAACGGACCATTTCACGGCGTCTCCGCCCTGGCAGTTCGCACTTGTGAAGTGGAATCGCAGCGTGTCGCCGGCAACGGAGACAGTGCCGGAGCATTGGCTGTTGAAGAGGTCGTTGGTGAGAGTATGAATGACCTTGCCGTCAGCGGTGAAGGAGTACTCGTTCGCCGCGCCATGCCCGGTGACGCCGGAGCCGACGATCGCCCAGTCGCCGACCAGGCTCGACGGTATGCTCGCCGACGCATCACTGTCAGTCGTTACTGAGGCGGCCGACCTAGTGGACGGAACATTCGTGCCGGACGGGCCACCAGAATGGCTGATTGTTGATGCCAGCCCGGCCGAGCTGGCGCCGCTATCGCTGTGGACTGGGGACGGCACTGCGGATTTTCCGCACGCAGCAAGGAAAGTGGCGTTGACGACCACCAGTGCTGCAACGCGGAGAACGAAGGATCTGTTCCGACATCGATGGGCCGCCCTCGGTGGAGTCTTCACTCGCTTTCTCCTCTTCTGGTTCGTGCATGCCGTGGTAGGCACGCGCTTTCACGGCGCGTGCTGCGGGGTGACCGTGGAATTCGATTCCCAATCGCCGTGTGCCCGCCGGCCGGATGCTCGACTTGGCTGCTTTGGCTACCTGAGACGCGGCCATGCTGGGCCTCACCAGCTCGACAGCACGACCGAGACGAGCGGAGCGTCGGGGTCACGGCAACTCGGGCAGACCCCGACGAGCAGCAGCAAGACTCTTTTGACCGTTCCGATGTTCGGAACCTGGCCCACCGCGGCGCGGCCGCAGTCCTGACAGATGTGCCTGCCGCAGTGGGGACAGCCCTTGATCTTGAGCTCGGGCCCGACGGTGCCGCAGGTGTCGCATTGGATCACTGCCGCCATAGCCGCTCCTTCGATCGATGCGTCATTTCGAAGCTACTGTCGGCGATGGTCGGCCGTCCGGTACCTAGGCGCGAACTCCGCGGCCTTTGCGTACTGGAGTACGTATTGAAGAACTCTGCGACACTGGTCGGGATGCGGCCGCTGCGGATAGCATCCGGCCATGACGCTTGCCTGGCCGTTCATCGGGCGCGCGGACCAAGTGCGCGAGATCGTCGCGACGCTGAAGCGCAGCGCAAGCCCGGGGCTGATCGTGGCCGGGACGTCCGGGGTGGGGAAGACCAGGCTGGTGGACGAGGCCGTCTGCGCCTTGCCGCCGCATTTTGTGACCGTCAGGATGCACCCGACGCGGATTCTGCATCGGATGTCGTTCGAGGTCCTCGACGCGATCTACCCAGCCGGGTCGTCACGGCGGGGGCCGCACAACACGCCGAAATGGGAGGCTGAACGGATCCGGCGGTATGCCGAGTCACTGACTGGTGACGGGCGGCTCGTGCTGGTCGTCGACGACTTGCAGTTCCTCGACCCGCAGTCAGCCGCCGCCCTGCACCTGGTCGCGGGCAAACCCCGGATCCACATCCTTGCGACGGTCAACGTCGACGAGCCCGCCGACGACGAGGTCAAGGATCTGTGGCGGGACCGGGTCCTGGTCCGTCACGATCTAGCCCCCTTGGGCGATCCCAATGTCAGGGACCTGCTGCAACGGGTTCTCGGCGGGCCGGTGCACGCCCGTACGGTCTCGGAGCTCCGCTCCATTACCGGTGGGAATCTCGTGTTACTGGAAGCGCTGATCACGGCGGGGAAGGTCGCTGGTACGCTCGGACAGCACGACGGCGTGTGGGTGTGGAGCGGTCAGCCCTTGTTGGGAAACTCGGCGATCGACACGTTGTCGGGCAGGTTCGAGCGTGCCGGAGCCGAAGCCGAAGCCGAAGCCGTCACAGTCTTGGAGTACCTGGCGCTGTCGGAGCCGATCGGCGTCACCGTCCTCGTCGCGCTGACCTCGGCCGCCGCAGTCGAAGAGGCGGAGGCCGCGCGACTGATCCGCGTCGAGCGGAACGACCACCGGCTGGAAGCCCGGCTCCAACACCCGCTGTATGCGACCGTCCTCCGGAAGGCCATGCCGGTCACGCGGATGGGCCGGATGTCCCGCGAGCTGGCAGATGCCGTCCAGACCCTCGGTGCTCGACGCCGCGGCGACCTGCTGCGCGTCGCACTTTGGCAGATGGACGGCGACCTGCCCGGCCACGCGGCCACACTCGCCGGTGCGGCACGGCAGGCGTTCGCGCTGTACGACTTCCAGGCCGCGAACCGCCTGGCTCGGGCTGCCCTTGCCGCGGGCGCGGATGCTTCGACCGCAGTCGATATGTCGCTCATCCTCGCCTCCTCCGGGCAGTGGCACAGCGCGATCGAAGTCGCGCGCAGCGCCTTTCTGCAGGCTCGATCGCCGCTGGAACGCGCCGCAGCGGTATACGCGGAGGCATTCGAGCTCGGCGTCGGGCTGGGAAAGCTCGCCGCGGCCGAAGCACGGCTGGACGAGGAGGAGGCGGCCCTGTCGGCCGAGCCTGTGCCACGCGGTGCGGACGGAGAGGAGGTTCAGGCGGCGCTGGATGAGATGGTGTGCGGGCGTACTGCGCTCTGGGGCTTCGCCGGGCGCGTCCACGATGCCCGTGATCTGGCGCTGAGGCATCTGGAACAGCGGGACCGGCAGCTGCTTCCCGGTCCGCGAGCACACCTGCAGACGGTCGCGGCCTGGATGCTCGTCCATGCCGGCTCCCTTACGCAGGGCGTCCAACTGGCCCAGCAGACACTGTCCGAGTGGCAGGGCTGGCGTGACGCGCGACCCAGCCTCGCCCCGTTCCTGGTCATGACGATCGCCGTCGCCGATGTGGTCGCCGGCCGTCCGGCCGACGCCGACAGCGAACTCGCCGCCTGGTCGGCGTTGGCCCCGTCCGGCGACTGGCCGGTGGCCGAGGGCGTGCTCGGCCTTGTCGAGTGCTGGTCGTCGCGGTTGCAGGGCCGCTACGCGGATGCCCTCGTCGTCGCCCGTGACATGGTGGCGCGTTCGCAGGATGTGCGCGGCTCGGCGCTCGGCGAACTCGCGCACTGCCACAGCCAGTTGGGCAACCATGCGGCGGCCGCGGCAGCCCTCGACGAATCGGAAGGCCTGGCCGAGCAGTCGTGGGGTATCCATGATTACGCCCACCGGTTCGCCGCGATCCGCCTCGTCATCCAAGGCGGGAGGACCGACGACGCAGCCCAGGCAGCCGAGGCCTTTGCACGCTCTGCGGCAGAACGCGGCGCCTATGTCGTCGCCGCGCATGCCTGGCACGAACTGACCCGCTTGAACGTGGTGCTACCGCCCGACGCGATCGAGGTCATCGGCAGAGTCGAGGGACCATTCGCTCAGATCGCCCTCGAACACGCCGCCGCGCTCGCGGCCGCCGACGCCGACAGCCTCCGCGCGGTGTCCGATCGATGGGCGGCCGCCAACTTGTGGCCCTTCGCCGCTGACGCGACCGGCCAGGCCGCAGCCATCCTCGAAGCCACGGGGCGCCCCCAGGACGCCGCCGTCGCCCACGCGCGGGCATCCCTGCTGGCCGAGCACATCGACGGAAGCCCGTCCCCCGCCGTACTCCGGGCACGGACACTCAACCTGACACCGCGAGAGCGCCATGTCGCGACGCTCGCGGCCGGCGGGCTGAGCAATCTGCAGATCGCGGGGCAACTCGAATTGTCCGAGCGTACCGTCGAGAGCCACATGGGCCGGATCTTCGCAAAGATCGGCATCAACGATCGCCACAGGCTTCGCGAGATCTTCGGACCAGCACCGAACCGTCCGCTGCCGGAATGAACGCGATCTTCGCAGAGGTAGTCCGGCCCGGCCGACGCCCGGTCCTGCCAGGGAAACCGCAGCGATCCTCTCCACATTGCCGAGATCATCTCGCGGATCGCAACGCCCGCGCTGCGAGCAGGACCATCCCGTCAGGCCGGCGCAGCACGACGCAGACGTTGACGACCGAGGTGTGGCGGACAGCATGCTGAGACACCGCGTTTCTCCCTTCACGTAGCCACGACGGTAGTGGCACCGTCTAGCCCCGTCTTCCGCACATGGGATTTCGATGCCTTGACCGGCCCGGTTTCCGATCAAGGTGGTCGGGTCGGGTCGACGCCGAGAATGGTGAGCAGGTGCTGGTGCAAAGCCGATGGGCGGGGGATGCAGGCGGCTTGGTCGCCCCGGGCGGGCACGAGGCGCAGCCTGCTCGGTGTGCTGAAGAGCAGTGCTCCGGTGGGGCGGGCGGGCCGACCGGCGTAGAGGCCGGGGATCTTCCCGTCGGGGCCGGCGCCGAGGCGGGCTTGGCGTTCGACCAGGCAGAAGATGAGCAGGGCCAGGCAGATCACGTGGATGAGGGCGTGGATCCGCTGGTCGGAGTGCAGGAACATCGGCGCGACCGCGAGCGGCCCCTTGAACGCGCCGTAGCGGCGTTCGACGACTTCCTGGCCTTTGTAGCGGGCGAGGGCCTCGGCCGGGCCGATATCGGGTGCCAGGTTGGTCAGCAGGGCGTACCAGCCGTCGGTGGCGGCCTCAGCGTCGAGGGCGGCCTGGTCGAAGTGCCAGGTCGGGGCCGGTTTCCCGGTGTCCGGGTCGGTGCTGGTGGTGGCTTTGAGGTAGCGGGTGACTCTGCTGCTTAATTCGGCTGGGTGTCGTGGGTGCGGCATGATCTCCTGTGCGGTCCGGGTCGCCTCATGGGCCGCGGGAGGTAGGGCACATGTCGTTGCAGCCGAAGGGGCTGCCGGAGATCCCGGCGCAGACGGTGGCGGTCGCGCGGGCGGCGTTCCCGCGGGGAACGTTGGCGATGCGGCTACGGGACCGCCTCGCCGAGGTGTTCGTCGACGAGTCGTTCACCCCGGCGTTCGGCCGGCGGGGAGCGCCGGGTCTGCCGCCGGCGGTGTTGTCGCTGGTCACGGTGCTGCAGTTCACCGAGAACCTGACCGACCGGCAGGCCGCGGCGATGGCGGTCCGCGCGATCGACTGGAAGTACGCCCTCGGCGCGGAGCTGACTGACACCGGGTTCGACGCGACCGTGCTGTCCCGGTTCCGGGCCCGGCTGGCCGGCCACGGCCTGGAACGGGTGGTCTTCGACCGGCTCCTGCAGATCTGCCGTGACCAGGGCCTGATCAGCGCCGGTGGCCGGGCGCGCACCGATTCCACCCATGTGATCAGCGCGGTGCGGGACCTGAACCGGACCGAACTCGCCGGGGAGAGTGTGCGGGCGGCGTTGGAGGCCCTCGCGGTCGCGGCCCCGGACTGGCTGGCCGACACCCTGGACATCGACGAGTTGGCGCACCGCTACGGCGAGCGTGTCAACGGGTGGACGATGCCGTCGTCGACGACGGCCCGGGACCGCCTCACGGTGGTGTTCGGCCAAGACGCGCTCGCGTTGTGCCGGGCGGTGAGCACGCCCACCGCACCCGGCTGGCTGCCCGAGATCCCCGCGGTGGCGTTCCTGCGCGAGATGCTGGTGCAGACCTACTACCTGTCCACCGACAGCCGGGGACGGGAGGTGATCGTGAAGCGGGACGCCGACAAGCAGGGTGTCCCGCCTGGGCATCGTCGCTTGGCCTCCCCCTACGACCGCGACGCGCGGTGTGAGGTGCCCACCGTTCGACGTGCAGCAGCGGTGTCGGCGAGGTCGGCCGGTTGGCGACCAGCGCGGCGATCACCTCGCCGTGGGTGGCCCGGTTGACCTTGTCACGCATCGGGGCGAGCCGGTCGATCGTGCCCGCGACATCGAGGCGGGCCAGGTAGTCACGCACGACGGGGAGCGCGCCGAGCGGCTTCTCCACGCTCGGTGGCCCGTAGTCCATCGCGACCGACACAGCCACGAACAGTCCTAGACCCGCCACTACAGATCACGGTCATCCAGACGTGATCCGAACAAGAAACCACGTACCTGTCTCACCGCACGCACGTGCGGAAGACAGGTTGAACCGGTGCAGCCACCGCCGCACCGTCTTGGGATGACACTCCAGTTCGGTGGCGATCTGTGTGGTGCGCTGGCCGGCCCAGCTGACCGCGATGATCCTGGCACGCAGGATCCAGTCGGCCGGGGCGTGCCGGGCACCCGCCAGCTGACGGATCTTTTTCTCCTCGGCCGGGTTCCGGGGTGGCCGTGCGGAGAGGAAGGCGGGCATGACGTGCTCCCTGGTCAAAGCGAGCTGATACCCCGGTTCGCCCGATCTACCCCGGCCTTGAGGAACCCAGCACTATTACCCGGCGGAGTGGCCGATGGCATGGTCTCGAATGCTCCCGTGGTCTTGACGATCCGCAGCCGCGACGTGCTCAGGTTGGCGACGGCGGCCGGGTCGGTGGGGGTCACCTCGGGGGTGGCCGAGCTGGTGAACAGACACGCCACACCGGCGCCGTGGACGCCGCGTTCCTGGGACGCCAGCCCCAGTGCCCAGGTCAGCCGGGCGTTCGCCCCTGGATCGAGCTCCGCAGGGGCGGTCCCGGCGATCCCGAACAGTCCGCACATGTACGCTCAC
>NZ_CEVIVD010000151.1:1309-3245 GCF_982290655.1 Protofrankia sp. CiP1_Cm_nod3 | reverse complement strand
TTTCCCCGCCATTCGTCACCGTCGTGCCCCTGGTGGTGGTACCGATCGTCGGGCCCTGGTTGCTGACGAACACGCCGCACACGATCAGCAGCATCGCTACGCCCTGCACCCATGCCACGCGCTCCCCCAGCACCGGCCACGCCACCAACGCGGTGGCGACCGGTTCGAGGTAGTAGATGAACCCCGCACGCGAGGCGCCGATGACGGCGATTGACCGGTTCCACGCCGTGAAGGCCACCGCCGAGGACAGCACTCCGATGTACAGCAGCGACCACAACACCGGGCCGTCCAGGGACATCCGGCCGTCCGCCAGCAGCACGTCCCCGAGGTACAGCGGCAGCAGAAACGCCGTGCCGGCGCCGAACACGCTGGCCAGGAACACTGAACTCCGCAGCTGCGGCGGCTTGCGTCGCACCAGCACCGAGTAGCAGGCGAACGTCAACGTGCTCAGCAGCATCCACAGGTCACCGGAGTGGAACCGCAGACCGGTCAGCGACCCGTCAGTAATCAGTACCACTACCCCGACCAGCGCGACGACCATGCCCACCAGCCGCATCCAGGTGATCGGCGTGTCGTCCAACACGCGCGCGAGCAGCACGATGAACACCGGCGCGGCCACTGCCAGCAGCGCCAGGTTGGTCGCCGACGTGGTACGACCCGCGACGTAGACCAGCGTGTTGAACGCGGTGACCCCGAGGAATCCGGTCAGGCACAGGTATCCGAGATGGGCGCGGGCCAGCCACCACTGGGCCCGGGGCGCGCGGGCCACGAAGGGCACCAGCACGACGCTCGCGATCGCCCAACGCCAGAATGACAGGGCGACCGGGGAGACCTCATCGCGCAGCCCCCGTGCGACGACGAAGTTCCCGGCCCAGATCACCACGGCCACCAGCGCCAGCCCATAGCCCCCCCAGGACGTGCGCGCCGTCCCAGCCGCCGTCGACGGTCCGGTGTGTTGGCACGATGAAGTCACGATTCCTTCCTCTCGGGCGCGGGATGCCCCTGTCGTGCCGACGAATTCGGTCCTGTCGCCGGAGTGGGAGCGGCGCCGGTTCAAGTCGGGGTGGGGACGTTGGCTGCGGGCGGTGCCGCCGCCCGCAGCGGCACTGGGTGCCGACCGCTGATCCGCCGCAGCCACAGCGCGAGTTCCGGCAGAGGGGTGCGGTCTCGATGCCGGTAGGTGGTGCCGCGGTCGGGCTGCTTGCGCAGCGATATCGTCTCGCCGCGTTCCAATCGCTCCGCGAGTTCGATGGTGCGCAGCACGCCGTAGTGCACCGACCGCGAGTACAGGTGCTCGTCGTTGTCGTGGGGGAACATCGGCGGGACGGTGGTGTCCAGCACCGCGCCGGAGTCCAGCGCCGGGGTCAGCACATGCACCGTCGCGCCGATGCGGTCCCAGTCGGCCGCGCGGTAGGCGAAGTAGATGCAGTGGTTGCCCTTGTACTCCGGCAGCCATCCGGTGTGGATGTTGACCATCAGTCCGGGTACGGTCCCAATCAGTTTCCGGCCGAGCACGCCGGTACCGCACACCACAGTGAGGTCCGGGCGCAGCCCGGCAACGAGTTCCCGCACCTCTGGGCTGTTGACGTTGGCGACCCGGTGCGCAGGCGTGTCCGGTTCGGGCAGATCGGCACACAAGGCCCCGAAATACTCCCGGCGGTACCGCGCCCGACCCGTCAGCTTTTGCCGTCTGCCCTGGTAGGCGCGGTAAAGCGCATCCCGGTAGCGGTGATGCCGCCACAGTCGCCGCTGCTGGTCTGCGCCGGATTCGACGATCGTGGCAAGCAGGTTCAGCCGGGTGCCGACCAGACGGCGCAGGTAGCTATGCTGCGGGTCGTCGCAGATCAGCAGGACGACGCGCAGATGCGGGTGGTCGGAGTCGAAGCGGACGGTGTCGCCGTCGCGAACGATACCCATCAGAGTGTCCGAATCCTTG
>NZ_CEVIVD010000151.1:0-1017 GCF_982290655.1 Protofrankia sp. CiP1_Cm_nod3 | reverse complement strand
TCAAACTGGGGAACATGCGAACGGGATCGCGGTCAGATGACCGGCTGCGCCTGCTCCCAGGCGGGGACTGCCCTCGGTGGGCGGGCCTCGGTTGAAGCGGGGGACGCCGCTGGAAGGTCGCTGAAGACGTGGCGGGACCGCCGCGGGTGGTACAGCATGTGCATCGGGTGCGGGCGTCTGGCCAAGGCGTCCAGCACGGCTTCGGCGATGACCGGAGCCTGCGCGAACCCGCCGGTGTTGTGCCCGCCCGTGACGACGAACGCTCCGTTCGCAGCGGGCAGCGTCTCGAACAGGCCCAGGTTGGATGCAGTCCACGGGCGCACGCAGAACCGCGCGTCAGGATCACCGGGGGTGATGTCGGCTGCGGCGTATGCTCGGGGGAACAACCGTCGTGCCGTGTCTGCGATCGCGGCGTGAATCGCAGCCAGCTCAGCGCGGTCGATGTTGGTCAGGTCCGCGCCGGTATAGCCGTAGCCAGAGCCGAACATTAGTACTTCAGCGCCGTGCTCGTCGCGGGCGACGGTGACATTAGCGTCCTCGGCGATGTGCCCGCGGCGGGCAACCTTGAGCGAGTGTTCAAGTCGCGGTCGGAGATTCGGCACGGTCAGCCAGCAACCGAGGACGCCGTGGATCTGTCCAGCGGACTCGGTCTTGGCTAGAAGATCCTCGCCATGCACGCCCGGGGACACCACGTAGTGGTGGGCGCGGTGGAAGTTGCCGCGCGCGGTGAGTACCCCAGCCACCCGATTGGCGCGATCGTGCAGCATGGTGTCCACCTGCTCATCGAACCCCAGCCGCACTCCGGCAGCCTCCAACCTGTCCAGTAACCGGGCGATGAAATCGTGCACGTTCAGGGTGAACCCGCGCACCAGCACGCCGCCCGCGTAGGCATCCGGCGCGGCCTCGGCCAGCGCAGGGAACTCCGTTCGCACGCGGTCCGAGACGTAGACGTCCAGCAACGCGCCCGCGTCGCGCTGCCTACGGACCCCAGCAGCGAAATGGTCGGCGTCCCCATAG
>NZ_CEVIVD010000150.1:4744-11891 GCF_982290655.1 Protofrankia sp. CiP1_Cm_nod3 | reverse complement strand
CCCGCGGCCGGGCCCCGCCCGTCGGATGGCGGCCCGCGGGCGCCTCCCGGCCGCCGTCGTCGTCCCGATCACAATCGTCCTCGTACCGGCTGTCGTCCTGCGGGCACTGGCCATGATCGCCTATCGGCCGGCCCTGGAGTTCTCCGGGGACTCCATGGCCTACCTGCGGCTCGCCCGGCCCCTGGTGCCCGACCCGGTCCGGCCGGCGGGCTATCCGCTGCTGCTGCGCGCACTGTCCGTGACACACCGGCTGTGGGTGGTACCAGCCGTCCAGCACCTCATGGGCGTCCTGCTCGGCATCCTCCTCTACGCGCTGCTGGTGCACCGGGGCGTGACCGCCCGGGTGGCGGCGCTGGCGGCGGCACCGGTGCTGCTGGACGCCTACCAGGTGAACATCGAGCACTTCGTCATGGCGGAGACGCTGTTCGAGGCGCTGCTCGTCGTGGCCGTCGCGGCCCTGCTGTGGGCACCGAGACCGTCCGTGACAGCCTGCGTGCTCGCCGGGGGCTGCCTGGCCCTGGCCTCGCTGGTCCGCACGGTGGGGGTCGTCCTGGGGGTGCTGGCGCTGGCCTGGGTGCTGCTGCGGCGGCTCGGCTGGTCGCGTTCGGTCGTCTTCGGTGGCGCGTTGGCCGCGCCGCTGGTGGGGTACGCCGTCTGGTTCCACTCCGCGCACGGCGCCTACGCGCTGACCGGGGGCGACACGTACTGGCTGTACGGCCGGGTGGCGCCCATCGCCGACTGCGCGCGGCTGGACCTCAGCCCGGACGCCCGTCTGTTCTGCTCGCCGCATCCGCCGGCGCAGCGGCCCGGGCCGAACTACTACGTGTGGAACCACAACAGCCCCCGGTTCACCGTCGATCTCCCCGAGGCGCGCAAGAAGGCCGCGCTGGCCGAGTTCGCCCGCCAGGTCATCCGGCGCCAGCCGGCGGACTACGCACGGATGGTGACCGGCGAGGTGGCCCATTTCCTCACCCCCGGCCGGTGGGTGGGGGCACGCGACTGGTACGTCGGCAGCTGGCAGTTCCCCGACGAGACGACGCCGGCGTACTGGAACATCAGCGCACCGCTGATCACCTTCGACGGTACCCGGGCCGACCGGCGGGTCGGCCCCGAGCCGGCCGCGCTCCTGCGCGCCTACCAGCGCTACGGTTTCACCCCGGGGCCGGCGCTGGCCGTCATGGTGGCGCTCGGCGCCGCCGGCTTCCTGCCCGCGGGCCGGCGCGCCGGTCCCGAGCGGGCCGGCGGCACCAGCCCCGGCGGCACCAGCCTCGGCGGCACCAGCCTCGGCGGCGGCACCGGTGCTGGCAGCGGTGCCACTACCGACAGCAACATCACTACCGACCGTAGTGCCACTGCCGACCGTGGTGTCGGCACCGGCGGTGACGCAGGCACCGGCGGCGGGGCCGGGCGGCTGCGCGCGGACTGCGCGTTGCTGGTGGCGGCGGAGATGGCGCTGCTGGTGGTCCCGTCCGCCACGGTGTGTTTCGACTACCGCTACCTGCTGCCGACGCTGGTGCTGCTCCCGCCGGCCGCGGCGCTGGGCTGGCTGCGGATCTCCCATGCCCAGCCCCGCCGCCGGCCCGGGCTGCCCCGGCGGCGTCACCGCCGGCGACACCGCGGGCCCGCGCACTCCAGCCGCCGTGCGGGCACCCGGGTACGCGGGGCGGCCAGGGGGCGCGGCCGGTGACCGGGGAGGGCCGTCAGGGTGCCCAGCCGGCCAGGCGGGGCGCCTCCATGCGGGGGCAGGTGTCCATGACGACGGGCAGTCCGGCCCGTTCCGCCCGCCGCGCGGCGGCGTCGTCGCGGACACCGAGCTGCATCCAGATCCCTCCGGCACGGATGGCGACCGCGTCGTCGACCACCGGGCCGACCAGCTCCGAGCGGACGAAGAGGTCCACCACGTCCACCGGGAACGGGATCTCGGTCAGCGAGGCGTAGCCCTGCTCACCCGCGACCACAGGCGCGGACGGGTGGACCGGAACGGCCCGTTTGCCGTGCGCGCGCAGATAGGCCGCGATGGAGTAGGCGACCCGGGAGGTGTTCTGTGACAGCCCCACCACCGCCCAGACCTTCGTGTCGGCCAGCATCCGTCGGATGATCTCGTCGGTTCCGTAGCGCACACCCGGCACCAACCCGTGACACCGGCACGGTCATTCCTTGGCTGCCGAAGGCTGCCGGAGGAATGACCGTGCCGGAGATCCTGCGGGCGGGTGGGGACCAGCAGCCACGCCGGCGCCGGGCCGCGCCCGGCAGGTGCCCGAGCGGCGGCTGGACGTTGAGTGACACCGGACGTTGAGTGACATGAGTAGCCTTGGCGTCATGTCCGTCGCCGCCGGTCCCGTCGCGCCGTCACGGGCTGCCGCGCCGTCACAGGTTCCATCACAGATTGTGGCGGGAGGCGAAGTGGTCCCGCCCTTTTCGCCCGCCTGGCCGGAAACCCCGGCGGCCGGCGGCGGGGACTTCTACGATCACCATGTGAAGAACCGGACACGCGTGCCGGCCCCGTGCTCGTCACGCCCACGGATGAACGGCGTGGCGGTATGAGCGCCCGCCACGAGGTGACAGTCGCGGCATCGGCCGAGCGCGACCTGCAACGGCTGCCCGACCGGACCGCCAGTGAGATCCGCCGGTTCCTGGGCGGCCCGCTGCGCAACGACCCGCGCCGGGCGGGCACGCCCCTGTCGGAGTCGCGTTCGACGATGTGGGAGGCGACCGGCCCGTCCTGGCGGATTCTCTACCAGGTGGACGCGAACACGCTGTCCGTCCGGGTGATGGTGGTCGCGCACCGTCGTCATCCGGCCAGTCGCGCCTCGTAGTGGCCCGGGGACCCGGGCCTCCCGGGCCTCCCGGACCGGCTGCCGGGCCCGGCAGGAGCCACGGGCGCGGAAAACATGATCGCATCGCATTGCCTCCGGCCTGCCGACGGCCGACGCCTGCCAGCGGGCCAGCGGTCGTCGCCCGGGCCATCCACCCCAGAGGCATCACTTAAAGTGAATATTTTGGCTGCCAAAGTAAGATTTTTCGTCTCATGACGCTTTGTCCATAAAAATCTCTTTTAACTATAGTTAGTCCTGAAATAATTCAATTAGATAACTTATTTTGGCGTGAAACCCATCACTTGGCTGGCCCCGGTCGGGCTATAGTTGCCCCGTCGGAAGATCCGGAGGCTGCTGATCAGATGCCGTTACCCGGCAGCCCCCTGGGTGTCACATGGCGAACTCCTGGGGGTTGGATGGGATCAGTCAGTGCCGCAGCAGAGCATCTGCACGCTTCGTACGACCCCGTGTTCGTCCTGCTGTCCTTCCTTCTCGCCGCGTTCGGTTCGTTCGCGGCCCTGGCGTGCGCGGTCCGCTTACGTACGGCCACCGGCACCAGCCGGCTGGCGTGGATGACTCTCACGGCCGTGTCGCTGGGCGGGTGCGCGATCTGGTCGATGCACTTCGTCGGGATGGTCGCCTACCGTATCGAGCTGGGGATCACGTTCAACGAGGTGGTCACCAGCCTGTCGCTGCTCATCGCCGTGGTCGTGGCCGGCGTCGGGCTTACGGTGGTAGCCGCCGATCCCGACAGCCTCCAGCGGCTGCTCGTCGGCGGAACGGTCGCGGGAGCCGGTGTCGCCGCCATGCATTACACCGGCATGTACGCGATGCACACCCAAGGGGCGATCAGCTACGTGACGCCGCTGGTCGGCCTGTCCGTTGTCATCGCCGTCGTGGCCTCGACAGCCGCCTTCTGGATCGCGTTCCACATCGGTGGTGTCGGCCGGCGCGCCGTCGCATCGGTGATCATGGCGGTAGCGGTGTGCGGGATGCACTACACGGGCATGGCAGCCACGCGGGTCACCGCCGACCCCGCCGTGCCACGGCCGCACGGCGTCGATCCTTTCGCCATGGGGACCATCACCACCTTCACCGCGTCCATCGTTCTGATGTTCATCATCTTCGCCGCGACCGGCGGGATCGGCGCCCCCATACCCGATCATCACTACCTCGCCGCCATCCGCTCGGAAAAGCCTGCCCACGCCAGCTTTTCTCGTGCTGGCCGCGGTCCCGCACCGCGTGCCGCGGCGCGCTCACACCAGCCGGTATCCACCGCCGACGCCGGTGCCGTAACCGCGCAGGTGACCCCCTCCTCCGTCCCGCCCTCCTCCATCGCGGACCTCGAGGAACTCGGTCTGCCCAGGCAGAGCCACCGCGTGTCGCGACCTCCGGGACGGTGACACGGCCGCCAGCGGCGATCATCGCGCCGGGAGCCGCCACCCGTCGCGGGGCCAGCCCGTGGATCCACGCACCCCCATATCCCGATCACGGGAGAGCAGGTTCACCCGAAAACCCGTTCGGAGTTTCGATCTGACCTCTGACAAGGAAAGAAAATGAAGATTCTTCTACTCTCGTCCGCGTTCAACGGGCTCACCCAGCGGGCATGGGTCGAGTTACAGCGCGCGGGCCACCGTGTGACGGTCGAGCTCGCGCTCAGCGCGGAAACGATACGCGAGGCCGTCCGGCTGTCCGATCCTCACCTGATCATATGCCCCTTCCTGCGCGAACGGGTACCGGACGACATCTGGATGACCCGACAGACGATCATCATCCACCCGGGGCCGGTCGGTGACCGCGGGCCGTCCTCGCTCGACTGGGCCATTCTGGAAGGGGCGTCGACCTGGGGAGTCACGGCTCTGCAGGCCGTCGCCGAGATGGACGCCGGGCCGATCTGGTCGGCCCGTGAGTTCGCCGTCCCACTCGGCATCAGCAAGTCGGCACTCTACAACGGGCCGGTCACCGACGCGGCCATCGCCGTCATCCACGACGTGGTCGACAAGGCACAGGTCGTCGGATTCGTGCCCACACCGCTCGACAGCATCCCGGCACACCGGTTGCGCGGCAGGCTGCGGCCCTCCACCCGCGCCGACGACCGGCGCATCGACTGGGACACCGACACCACCAGCGACGTCCTGCGCAAGGTGGCGGCATCGGACGGCTCACCAGGCGCCCCCTGCCTGCTGTTCGGCGAGCAGCTACGCGCCTTCGACGCCAGCCCGGCCGTCGCGTTCACCGCCACGCGGGCCCGCGACGGTGAGCGCGAGAACACCCTGCTGTCCCGGCGGGACGGCGCCGTGCTGGTGCCCACCGTTGACGGCGCGGTGTGGATCGGGCACCTCCGCCGCGCCAGCCAGCCCAAACTCCCGGCCAACCTGGTGCTGGCCGACCACGTCCAGCCGCTGCCGGTGGCGACGTCGGAGGCTCCCGGCCCGGAGACCGGCCGGGACGTGCGCTACCACCGTCACGGCCCCGTCGGGTGGATCAGTTTCGACTTCTACAACGGCGCCATGTCCACGGAGCACTGCCGCCGGCTGCTCGCCGCGTTCACCTGGGCGAGCCAGCAGGACACCCGTGTGATCGTGCTGCGCGGCGGTGACACCTTCTTCTCCAACGGCATCCACCTGAACGTGATCGAGGCGGCCGAACGGCCCGCGACCGCCGCCTGGACGAACATCGACGCGATGGACGACCTGTGCCAGGCCATCATCACCTGCACCAGCCAGCTCGTGGTCGCGGGCATCTCGGGCAGCGCCGGCGCCGGCGGCATCATGCTCGCACTCGGCGCAGACCTGGTTGCCGCCCGTACCGGAGTGGTACTCAACCCGCACTACGACAACATGGGACTGTACGGATCCGAATACTGGACGTACACATTGCCACGACGAGTCGGTAAGGATGCCGCGGCGACGCTGACCACCGAGTGCCTTCCCGTCGGTGACGTGGAAGCGGCCGACATGGGCCTGGTGGACCGGCTGCTCCCCCGTGAGCCGTCGGAGTACGACGACGCCCTGCTGGCCCTCGCCAGCGAACTGGCCGGCGCGGGCTGGCAGGAGGCGTTGGACGCCAAGACCTCACGGCTCGCCGCCGACGAGGCCGAGATGCCTCTTGAGGTCTACCGCACCCGTGAGCTGAGCCGGATGGCTGTCAACTTCTTCACCGAGAACCGCCATGCCGATCTGCGCCGGGCATTCGTCTTCAAGGAAAAGCCCACGGCGACCCCCCAGAACATCGCTCTCCACCGGCATTCCTTGGCATGGCGGGACGATCTCCAGGGGTCGTCCGTCACCGGCGGCCCGGCCGCCACGATCGGCGCGCAGTCATCGGGACTCCTGACGCCGGCCCCGACCACCTGACATCGCCGTAGAGGGGCCCGAGGCCCTGGGCCGCCGGCGGCGCGAAAAACATCAGCGCACCGCCGGCGGCCCTTCAGGCGGACAACAGCGGGCGAAAACAGCGGGCGTCTCCGTAAGAGTTCTCATCCGTAAGAGTTATCCTCCACGGAGGCGCCCACCTGGCCCGCCGAACACCTCGGCTTTCCTGCTGACCAACGCCAACGGTCGGGACAGCAGCCGGTCAGGAGACGTTGACGCCGAAGTCGAGGGCGATTCCCCGCAGGCCCGAGGCGTATCCCTGGCCCACCGCGCGGAACTTCCATTCACTGGAATACCGATAGAGCTCACCGAAGATCATCGCGGTTTCCGTGGACGCGTCCTCGGTAAGATCATAACGGGCGATCTCCGTACCGGTGGTCGAGTCGCTCACCCTGATGAAAGCGTTCCGCACCTGGCCGAAGGTCTGCCGGCGAACATCCGCGTCATAGATCGACACCGCGAAGACAACCTTGGACGCCTGCGGCGCGAGCGCGGACAGTTCGACCGTGATCTGCTCGTCGTCCCCGCCACCGCCACCGACAAGGTTGTCGCCCAGGTGCTTCACCGCCCCGTCCGGGCTGACCAGGTTGTTGAAGAACACGAAATACTGGTCGGAGAGAACCTTGCCGCGGTCGTCGACGACGATCGCGCTCGCGTCGAGGTCATAGTCGGCGCCGGAGGTCTGGCGTACCTGCCAGCCGAGACCGACGGTCACCGCACGGAGGTTGGGGGCGACCTTACTGAGGGATACATTGCCGCCCTTGGACAACGACACCGATGCCATGGGTGAAAGCCTAGACTGCGCGGGACACGCCCGTACACACACCCTGCGCGCACTCACCTGTCGCCCCGCGCGTACGGCCCACGGCGGCCGCCCGGGACACCGGCCGCGCCGCGTCGTCACCCCCGGGGCCGTCAGGCCAGGGGCCGTCAGCCAGGGGCCGTCAGTCCCGGCGC
>NZ_CEVIVD010000150.1:3660-4440 GCF_982290655.1 Protofrankia sp. CiP1_Cm_nod3 | reverse complement strand
TGTCAGCCCGCGCCGGCCGGCCCGGCGGCGGTCGGCTCGGCGGCCGGGCAGGAGCCGACCTCAAGCGAGCCGCTGGACTGCGCGCGCAGCCCGTCGAGGCTGGTGACGGTGACGCTGAACGACAGCGGGCCCGGGACCGCCGACGGCCCGACCGGCCCCGACCACACCGACCACTGCTCGGCGGCCTCACCCAGGCTCAGTGCGCTGGTGGCCGTCCTCCCGTCGGGCAGGTGGGCGACCAGGTCCACCCGGAAGACGCCGGTGGAATCGGTCGCGCGCACCGACACCGTGGACACCGTCGGCCCGGCCGCGGCCGGGCATCCCGTCGTGCGCACAACGGCCGGGGCGACGGTCAGCACGTCGATGGCCGGCGGGCCGGAGACCACCGCGGTCACCCGCAGCGTCCCGCCCTTCCCGTCGCCGCCGACGGTGGCGACGGCGACCGAGGTGTCCAGCACGCCGGCCGGCGCGGCGGACCGGTCGAGCGTGACGGTGACGGCCCTGCGATCACCCGCCGCGACCGTGCCGGTGGCCGGCGCGACGGACAGCCAGGACGGCGTGGCGGCGAACCGGAAGCCGACGGGCTCGCGGCCGGTGCTGCGCAGTTCCACGGCCGCCGAGGAGTTGACCGCCCCCAGGTCGACGACACCCGTCGACAGCACGAGCCCGCCACCCACCGTGACCGCCGTATCCCCGGAAAGAACGCGCGCGGTCCCAGCCGCCGTCACGGCGGGCTGTGGCCGCGGCTGCGTCGCGCCCGGGGACGGGCTGCCCGGCGCG
>NZ_CEVIVD010000150.1:0-2887 GCF_982290655.1 Protofrankia sp. CiP1_Cm_nod3 | reverse complement strand
CCGCCCCAACCGCCCCCGGCTGCCCCGGCGCACCCGTGGCGGCGCCGGCGGACGGCTGCGCACCGGCCGCGGATGTCGCCGCCGACGGTTCGCCGCCAGCGGCACCACCCCCCGGCTGGCGTCCCTCGATGGCTGTCACGGCGGTGTCCGGCTGTGCCCTGGCCGACTCCAGGGGGCGGAAACGCAGCCACACGCCCAGCCCGGCCGCGATCGCCAACGCCAGTGCCAGCGCCACAAGGCGCCCCCAGCGAACGGGAAGAATCCGGCCCGACCGCCTCCACGGCGATCGATGCCGGCCCCCATCGGGGCCGTCACGCCCCGCGCTCCACGCCATCGAATCGAGCTTAGGTCGACGAAAGTCACCCGCGCAGCGATTTGAACCGGTCGATCTGTAACAAAGAGCGACAAACACATGACGTTCTCGTCAATGACGATCTCACCCGACAACGCCGACGCCAGGCGATCCTCTGTCGGTGTGGTCGGCCGCTGTTCTTCGTGTCCAGCCGTCGAGGGCGCGCAGACCGTCGATGAAGCGTTGGAGCAGAGCACGGTCATGGACCCGGGCGGACCGGCGCTGTCCGCGCCCCGCCGGCCCGCGGGCTCCGGCGGGCGGACCCACCGACGCGGGCGCATCGGTGATGACGGCGGGCAGGCGGGCCAGCCTGGCCGGAGGCGCTGAAGCCCGCTTCCGGGCCGGTGCGGGTACAGCGACGACGGCGCCGGCGCTGTACCCGCACCGGCCCGCGCCGCCGTAGAACGGGTTCCGGCTCACGTCCGGCAACGTCTCGAGCGCCGGTCAGGTAGCGCGGATCCCATCCACGACCACTCACCCGTAAAGACCATGATCCAGGCGAGTTTGTCGTTGTGTACGCTTTTTGGCCATAAAAGCGTACACAACGACAAAATTACGCCGATCTTCTCCGGTGATCGGCGCCCATCGAAGCGGGCCAGCGTTCGCGAGGATACGACTGGCGCTCCCGGAGTCCAGGTCTTCACGGTTGGCGAGAACGGATCGGTGAACCTCGTCGGCCGAGGGCGAGGATGCCGGGCAGGCCGGGCAGGCCGGGCAGGCCGGGGAGAGAGATCCCCCGGGCTACCCGGCCTGCACTGCGTGTGAACGATACTTCCCGGAATCGGCGCGTCCCGCGGTAACCGTCGATGAACGATATGGAGCTGGGCGTGGCTTCTCTGGTCACGGGCATGTCGCCGCGGGACAAGGCTTCCGGTTCCCGGTTCCCGGTCTCCGGCTTCTGGCCCCGGCCCCCGGTCCCGACAGGCGTCGGCATGCCGACGCCTGTCGTTGAGCTGACCGCCGCAAGCCGCGGACGCGTGTCAAATCCGACCGCGACCCCCGCCGGGGAAAGGCGTGATGGATCCAGCGACCGGGATCGCGATGGCCCTCGAGGTGCTGCTTTCTCGTGAAGGTGCCGGCCAGGGGGACGGCTTCGGCCGAACACATGGGAAGTAGGAACATGAGAAACAGAACAAGTGCGCGGCCCGGGCGCCCGAGGCTTCCGGGCGCACGAAAAAATCATGGTCGCGCGCTCTTCGGCGGGTTGGGCCGGGCGCTGCTGGTCGCCGCTGTCCTGGTGCCGGCGACGTGGGCTTTCACCGGAAGCGTGAACGCCGCCAGCCTGCCCGGCATCGCCGGTCGCAGCGGGGATTTCAACGGTGACGGCTACGACGACATCGTGTCCTTCGACAACGCTGTGGGGATAAACGTCGCCATCAGTATTCCGCTGCCACCGCCCTACACCAGCGAGCGGACCTTCGGCCCGGTGGAGCCCTGGAGCGCCTCGCCGCTGACCGGCGACGAGGCGCCCCTGGTCGGCGACGTCGACGGGGACGGCAGGGACGATGTCGTCGCCGTCGCCAACAGGGGCGACGAGGTCGGGGCCGTGCGTGTCGCTCTCAGTGACGGGTCCGCCTTCGTCGATGCTCCGGCCTGGCACGACTCGATCAGCGCCGGAGCGCTGATCACCCCGGAGGACACCTCGGTCGTACCCGCCGCCGGCGACTTCAACGGTGACGGGCTCACCGACATCGCGGTGTTCGTCCTCGGCGGTCCCGCCGCCGGGCAGGTGCGGGCCGCCCTGTCCACCGGCGCGGGCTTCACCGCCCCGGAGACCTGGCACACGGCCTTTGCGGCGGGAACCACGGTGCCCCAGACCGGGGATTTCAACGGTGACGGCAAGGACGACATCGTCGCCTTCACCCGGGGCGCGGCGGCGGACGTCCACGTCGCGTTCAGCGACGGCGCCGGCTTCGGTCCCGCCACGCAGCTGCACGACTACTTCGCTGCCGGTACAGAACTGCCCGCTGTCGGAGACTTCAACGGCGACGGCAAGGACGATCTCGTCACCTTCACCCGGGGAACGGCCGCCGACGTGTGGGTCTCGCTCAGCACCGGGTCGGGTTTCGTCAGCCCGGCGGTGAAATGGCAGGACTACTTCGCCGCCGGCTCCGCATTCCCCGGCGTGGGAGATTTCAACGGTGACGGCCGGGACGATGTCGTCAGCTTCACCGGTGGTTCCGCCCAGGACGTATGGGTCGCTCTCAGCCGCTTCTACTGGACGCCTGGGGGACCCGCCAGCCCCTTCTGGACATCCCGGACGCGGGAACTCGTCAACTATTTTGCTGACGCCCAGAAGTGGCACGACGCATTTCCCGTCCACAACATCGTCCTGGGGGTCACCTCTGGTAGGCACCTACCGTGAACAGGGGCCGCGGACCGTGGCCGGCAGTCATTCAGGCCCCTCGCGGGGAGCACTGGTTCCGGGCTGACGGTTGCGGTCCATGAGGTTCTGGGCCGATAGCTGGGCCGGGTCCGGGCGTTGTGGTGCGCGGCCGGCGTGCCGGTGCTCGGGATCCCTACCTGCCAAGATGG
>NZ_CEVIVD010000149.1:10059-12267 GCF_982290655.1 Protofrankia sp. CiP1_Cm_nod3 | reverse complement strand
TGTTCCACCTGGTGGGACGCAGATGACCCGACGCGGTTGCCCACTCCCCTGGCCGCCGTTGGCAGTGATGGCGTCGAGGTCGGCCGCGTGCCTGACAGCGGAGGGCCGGCTCCGGGCGGTCGTGGGTGTCGTCTCGGCGGGCGCGCGGGACCGCGTCGTGGATCGTGATGTCGAGGCCGTCGCGGTCGGTGGCCGACCGGGGCCGGGCTTCGGCCACCTCGATGGTCCAGCCGTCCTGAGCGATCATCCAGAGGATATGGACTACCGGGTCATCGTCCGCCATGGTGATCCCGCCGCCCGCGCCCGTCACGAGGAACTCGGCTTCTTCGAAGGCTGAGGCTCGGTCACCAGGCAACTCGCCGGGGTCGCCGAAAGCCGGAGGCGCGATGAAGATCACCCTTACCGGGTTCTGACCCTCGACGGGGTCAGCCAGGGCCCGGCTCGCCGACCGAAGAGAGGGCTTTTCCCGCTAGGACGGCGGCCGGCGTGAGCCGTTCTCACCGGTCTCGCTGAACGCCCGGGAGCGCTCGGCCGCATCCGGACTGCCCCCGAACAGGCGGGCGTCGGGGTGAGCTTCCTCGGGATGCGCGGGGAGGTCCATCCCCGTACTGGTGGTGGCCGGATCGGCGGCCGCGACCCTGGCAGTGGTCGGGTCGGATTCGCGCCGCTGCGCCGGCCCGTACACCCCCTTCCCGTGGCCGTCATGCTCGCCGTCCCACGCCGGGCCGCTCCGCTCGTGTTCGAGCCGTGTCCTTGGCAGCGCCGCCGGGTGCCGCTGTCGCAGCCATCGCACGAGCAACTCCCGGACGTGGCAACGCAGGTCGAAGACGGTCGGTCCGTCGCTACCGCTGACCAGCACCCGGACCCGCACGCATCCGCCGACCGCGTCGGTCACCTGGAGCACCGAGACCCGGCCGTCCCACAGGGCGGTGGCGTCCAGGATCCGGTGCATCTCCGCCCGCATCTCCTCCACCGGCACCGACCAGTCCAGGTCCAGCTCGACCACGCCGAGCACGGCCGCCTCCCGACGCGTCCAGTTCTGGAACGGCACGGTGGTGAAGTATGTCGATGGCAGGATCATGCGTCGGTCGTCCCAGATGTGGACTACCACGTAGGTCAGTGTGATCTCCTCGATGCGTCCCCATTCCTTCTCCACGACGACCACGTCGTCCACCCGTATGGCGTCGGTGAAGGCGAGCTGCAGCCCGGCGAACACGTTTGCCAGCGAGGTCTGTGCGGCCAGCCCGGCGAAGATGCCGACGATTCCGGCGGACGCGACGATGCTGGCACCGGCAATGCGCACGCTGGGGAACGTCATCAGCATCGAGGCCACGGCGATGACGGTGATGACGACCACCGTGATGCGACGCAGCAGGATCACCTGTGTACGCACCCGGCGGGCGTGCCGGTTGTCGGCGACGTCCATCCGGTAGCGAGCCAGGGCAAGATCCTCGAGGAGGAAGGTGAGCACCGCCACCAGCCAGGAGACGCCGCCGATGAAGGCCAGGCCGAGCAGCCGGACGATGGCCCCGGTCCAGTTCTGTTCGGGCATGGCGTTCAGCGCGACAAGCAGAGCGAGGATGACGAGGGTGAGGTGGGCCGGGCGTCGGCCGCGCTGGGCCAGGTCGGCGGCGGCTGCCGAACGGCGCCCGGCCCGACGGGCTGTCCGGTCGACGACCAGCGCAACCGTGTAGCCGAGCACGGCGGCCATGGCCAGCACGATCAGCACGGCGGGTGTCGAATCAGCCTCGGGCAGGGACATCTCGGCTGCGTGGCGAATGACCACACCGGACTCCTCGGATCAGTCTGGTAGCGGTAGCCCGGGCGGCGCCTTGCCCCGAGCGACGCGCCTGTGTCCAGGGATGCCTTCCCGCAGTGGGGCGTTATAACGTGAGAGGTCCGTCACATTCGGAAGTATCATGAATTCCTTCTCGAGCGAAGTTGATCTGGCTCCGCGCTCTCGATCCCGAGCGCGGCAGGAGGGTCCGTCGGGCGCTGTCGCATTCGCCGATTATCGGTGATCTTGATGGCCGGTAACCGGCGGCTTCGGACGCCTCAGAACGACTTTGAAGGACGCCTCCACCGGAAGATTTACGGCCGAGATTCGACGGTGGCTTTCGGGCCGAGTTTCTCCAGCTATGCGACGAGCCGTTTCCGCTGCACGCCGGCGCCGGGACACCGGAGCGCGACGTCGGCGGGAGACATGGA
>NZ_CEVIVD010000149.1:2846-9714 GCF_982290655.1 Protofrankia sp. CiP1_Cm_nod3 | reverse complement strand
GAGTCCACGATGGCACGGGTTGAGCGGAGAGCGGTCGGTGCCGGTCCGGTAGCACAGTTCCGGTGCCGCAGGCCACGGTGTTCGCCCCATCGGCCCTGCTCACGGTGACGATCGAGGAGCGGCGGAGGAGGCGAGCGACCTTCATCTCCCTGCTGGGACAGGGACATCGATCGCCCGCATGCCAGCCGCTCTGGCCGTTGACGTACGCCTCGGCACTCCGGCCGGCGGGGAGTTGGGCGCCGTGCACGCGCGTCCCGGCGTTGCGCCCGGTTAAGGCGGAGCCGGACGGGTACTTGGCCATGAGCGCACAGCGGCGGCGGTGCCTGTGGCCCTGTGGCCCTGTGGCCCGTTCCGCCCGGGCCGGCCCGCCTCCGGTCGACCTACGGCAGGAGCGACATGGCTTTCTACGACCCGGTGGAGTCGAGTTTCTATTCGTGGTGCGTCGAGCGCCTGTTGTCCTGCGCACAGCTGAGTCCCTACACCGCCGCCGGTGTGGCGGAGCTGGGGGCGGGTACCGGGATCCCGCTGCTGGAGGCCGTCGGCCGATCGGAGACGTTGGCACAGGTCCGTGGATTTGAGCGCGACCCCGACGCGTTCCGGTCAGCCCGCCGGCTGACGGAGCTGAAGGGGCCGGTGAACTACACCGTCCAGTTCGGGGACTTCTTCCGCTACGCCAGCGGGGCAACGGAGCGCTGCGTGGTCGCCAACCCCCCGTACCTGCCGGGGCAGCCGCGGCGGCCGGGTGCTCCCGACCTGTACGGCGGGGCGCGAGGAGCCGAAGTGACCTGCCGGATTCTGGGCTGCTCCTTCGACCTGGTGATGGTGATGGTCGCCTCGATCTCCGATCCGCTCGGCGTCCTGGCGGAGGCGACCCGCTGTGGGTACCGGGTGGTGGACTGGGTGACGCGCCCGATCAGGTTCGGCTCCTACTGCCGCGACCCCGAGGTGTGGCGGCGCATCCAGTCCCTTGCCGCCGCCGGGCAGGCATTCTTCCACCAGGAGGGCTACCTGCTCGCCGGTGTCACCTGGATCCGTGACCACAGCCGTGCGTACCCGCCCGGGAGGGACTCGGTGGTTCTGGCCCAGGTGCTGAGCGCGGGCGCCGCGGCGGTGCCGGCATGACCGCCTCCCGCCCCCGGCCCGTGACCACGGCCTTCCGCGGGCCGAACGATGCCGGCTACGGCGACGTTCTCAGCCCGGCCGAGCTCGGGCCGAGCCCCCTGCCGCGCCCGCGGGGCACCCTCAGCGCCGTTCTGACCACCGCTCTGGCCGGGCCGGTCCATGCCGTGGACAGGGTGCCCGCGGCCGACGATGACGCCCTGTTCGGTGAGGACGCCGCCCTCACCCTGTACTGCCTGTACGAGCTGCACTACCGCGGGTTTGCCGATGTGGCGGACGGCTGGGAGTGGGAGCCGTCGCTGCTGGGGCTTCGCCGGCTCCTGGAACGCGATCTCCTGGCCCGGCTGCGGGAGGACGTGGACCTCGCCGCCCCCGGCACCGAGCCGGGCGACCTCCTCGCGGACTGGGATCGCGGGCGCGCTGCGCCGCGTCATCGACGCTCCCGGCGGCCCGTCGCTGTCGGGGTATCTCGCCGAACGCGGTTCGCTGGGCCAGTTCCGTGAGTTCGCCGTCCACCGCTCCCTGCTCCAGCTCAAGGAAGCAGATCCGCACTCGTGGGCGATTCCCCGGCTGGCCGGCGCGGCGAAGGCCGCGCTGGTCGAGATCCAGACCGACGAGTACGGTCACGGCGCCCAACGGGACATGCACCAGACCCTCTTCGGCCTCACCCTGCGCGCCCTGGGACTGGACCCGGCGTACGGGGCCTACCTTGACCGTGTCCCGGCCACCACGCTCGCCACCGTCAACGTGCCGTCCTTCTTCGGCCTGCACCGCGAGCACCGGGCCGCGCTCGTCGGTCATCTCGCCGTGTTCGAGATGACCTCGGTCGGGCCGATGAGTGCCTACAGCGCCGCCCTGCGCCGCCACGGCCTGCCCCCGGCCGCCCGTCTGTTCTTCGACACGCACGTCGTGGCGGACGCCCACCACCAGACGGTCGCCGCCGACGCCCTCGCCACCGGCCTCGTGCGGGCCGAGCCCGGCCTCGCTGCCGGCCTGCTCTTCGGCGCGCGGGCGGCGATGGCCGTCGAGGCCCGCGCCGCCGAGGCAATCATGACTGCCTGGGAGAGAGGGGAATCGTCCCTGATCTGATCCGCGGCGATGAACAGCGGTTGCTCGGCAGGTTCGTCTGGGGTCGTCTTCTTGGTCGTCTTCTTCTTGGTCGTCTTCTTCTTGTGCCGTCCCGCGGCCGGATGTGTTCCGGATGTGTTTTGGTCCCGGCGGCCAAGGGAGAGCGGTGGGGACGGGTGGTGCCCGCGCGGGCGCGCCCGACGGCCGCCGCCAGCCCGTCGGCGCCGGGGCTGGCCGCACCCGGCTGGTCATCCTGAGTCCGCGGCGGGTGCCGACTGAGTCCGCGGCCGGGTGCCGAACTTCGTCCAGCCCAGGGAGCTCGACCTGACATCCTTTGATGGCCGCCTCGTCGACGACCGCGGCGTGGTGACTCTGAGCCTGGCGGGACACACGGCCACCGACTCCGAAACCGCCGAGTTCGCTTCGGCCTTCACCACGGCGGTGGCGGCCCACCATCATTTCGACCGCCACGCCGAGCTCGTCCCAGCCTGAGACCCGTTCCGTCGCTGCCGGAGCATGCCGCCGCTGCCGAGGCTCATGGTGCCGAGCCCGTGCTGTCGGTGCCCGCGGTACCCGGGCCTCGGCCGCGCCCTCACGGCCCGGCTCATCCATGTCACCCGGGCGAGCCCACAACGGCCTGAACGACCTACCGGTCCCCGGACCACGACGTGAGGAGGGCCTTCAGAGCCGGACCGGTTGGTGACCACGCCCGGGCCGGGCACGAGGGCGTCCAGCACGTACCCGAAGACGGCCCGGTCGGGGATACGACGGCGGTGGCAGCCCGGCCGGTGGGCGGGGCCGGACTCGAGCGGCGGTCCGCTGGTGTGCCGGGTCAGCAGGGCCTCGAACCAGCTCCAGATCGGGCCGGGCAAGGATGATGGGACGGCAGGCATGAGATCCTCCAGCGCTCACGGAATGTGACGATCCGACGGTCACCGGGTTCCGTGCCTGCTCACATGCCGATCTCCTGGACCCGCGCCTATTGCCGGTCACTCCTACTCGTCCAGGCGTTTCCCGTGGTAGCCGGCGGGTCATCCCTCGAGAACGAGTCCGGAGGGTGGGGAATTTGACGTCTCCTGTTTGCTGAGCCGTCGCTGCCGGTGCACTGACGATGATGCGGAACGTCACTAATCTGGCTTCGCTCCCCAGCCAGGCGCTGCTTTCCCCCTGACCCATTCTGGAGGTCCGCCCGTGTCCCCTGCCGTTGCTGTCCGGCGTCCACGCTGGCTACTGAGCATGCTCGGTGCCGCCGTCGTGCTGGCCGTCGCGTCGATTGGTGTGTGGAGCGCGGAGCCCGCGCACGCCGCGGCGCTCCCCACACCCGACCACGTCGTCGTCGTGGTGCTTGAGAACCACGCCTACTCCCAGGTGATCGGCAGCTCCAGCGCTCCCTACATCAACTCACTGAAGACCGGCGGCGCGAACCTCACCGCGTCGTACGCCATCACCCACCCCAGCCAGCCCAACTACATGGCGCTCTTCTCCGGGGGAACCCAGGGCATCACCAGCGACAGCTGCTACACGCCCGGGTTCAGCAGCGCCGCCAACCTCGGCTCCGAGCTGATCGCGGCCGGTCTCGCCTGGGGCAGCTACAACGAGGGCCTGCCCTCCCAGGGCTCGACGATCTGCACCAACAGCAGCACGAAGTACGCGCGGAAGCACAACCCCTGGTTCGGGTTCAGCAACGTGCCGACGAACACCGCCTACACGTTCGCCCAGTTCCCGACCAGCTACTCGACCCTGCCGAAGATATCGTTCGTCGTCCCGAACCTGTGCAACGACATGCACGACTGCTCCGTGAGCACCGGTGACACCTGGCTGCAGAACAAGCTCGGCGCCTATGCCACCTGGGCCACGACCCACAACAGCCTGCTCATCGTGACCTTCGACGAGGACAACAGCCTCAACGGCAACCACATCCCCACGGTGCTCTACGGGCAGCACGTCACCGCGGGCAGCTCCTCGTCGACGACCTACAACCACTACAACCTGCTGCGCACCCTGGAGGACCTGGCCGGTCTGACGACACACGCGGGTAACGCCGCCAGTGCGTCGGACATCACCGGCATCTGGAGCTAGCGTCCGTGTACCTCGCGGACGCGTACACCGTCCCCACGTCTGCTGGCCCGGGTACCGACCCGGGCCAGCAGGCCGCGGCGCCCACCCCTCGCGTCACACCGCGGGCCGTCGCGCGGGCGCTGCCGCGCACGGTCCTCGTGCTGGGAACGGTGAGCCTGCTCACCGACGTCTCGGCCGAGATGGTCACCGCTGTCCTACCGCTCTACCTGGTGGCGGAGCTGGGCCTCTCACCGCTGGGTTTCGGCCTGCTGGACGGCATCTACAACGGCTTCAGCACGCTGGTCCGCCTTGTCGGCGGCCATCTCGCCGACCGCGGCGGACGGCACAAGGCTGTCGCCGCGGTCGGCTACGGGCTGTCCGCGCTGTGCAAGCCCGCGCTGCTCCTCGCGCACGGGGTGGCGTCGATCGGTGTGGTGCTCGCGGCCGACCGGACCGGCAAGGGGCTGCGGACCGCTCCGCGCGACGCGATGATCTCCCTGGCGTCGTCGGCCGAAGCCCAGGGCCGCTCGTTCGGCATACACCGGGCGATGGACACCGCGGGCGCGCTGCTGGGCCCGATCATCGCCTTTTTCGTGATGCGGGCCGCGGTTGACGGATTCGACGCCCTGTTCATGGTGAGCTTCTGTATCGCCATGACGGGCCTGGCGGTCCTGCTGTTGTTCGCCCCGGGCCGCGGCCACGCGACGGCCCAGGACGCGACGGCCCAGGACGCGCGGGAGGAGGCGGCCGTCTCCGCGCGCGCGGCGTTCGGCCTGCTGCGTCGCCCCGATCTGCGCTGGTTGGCGCTGTGCGCGTTGCTGCTCGGCCTGGCCACCGTCAGCGACTCCTTCCTCTATCTGATGCTGCAGCGCGACCTGGCCATGCCGCGGGAGTGGTTCCCGCTGTTGCCGGTCGCCACGGCCGGGACGTTCCTGCTGCTGGCGGTGCCGTTCGGACAGGCCGCCGACCGGTTCGGTCGCTGGCGGGTCTTTCTCGCCGGGCACGTCGGCCTGCTGGTGGCGTACGGGCTGCTGCTCGTGCCGGTGGGCGACGCGGCGCTGCTGGCCGTCGTCCTCGTCCTGCACGGCGCCTTCTACGCCGCGACGGACGGGGTGCTGATGGCCGCCGCCGCGGTCTCGGTGCCTGCGCGGCTGCGCTCCAGCGGCCTGGCCCTGGTGCAGACCGCGCAGGGAAGCGCCCGGTTCGCCTGCTCGCTGCTCTTCGGGGCCGCCTGGTCGGCCTGGGGGGACCGCGCGGCGTTGGCTTCCGCGACGGTCGCGCTGGCGACCTGCGTCACGTTGGGCGCGGTTGCGCGGCCCCTGCGGGCACTGGGGACGGCGGCATCGCGGGGAGCCGCGACATGACGGACCGCGCCCGGCTGGTCGTACTGTTCCTGACCGTCGTCCTGCTCGGCGGTGTCTCCGTCGGCTGGGTGCGGTACGCCTCCGAGCGCGGTGCGCTCAGGGACCGCCAACAGCAGGACGGCCCGTCGGTGGCCGCCGGCCGGGTCACGCTGGCCGGGACCGGCGCCGGCCCTGGCGCCGGCACCGGCACCGGCACCGGCTCGACCGGGCAACAACGGCTGGTCTTCCGCAACATGCTCTGGGGCCCGCAACGGGACGAGCTGGTGTCGGTGGCCGCGTCGGCGCCGGCCGGCCCGCGCACCGCGTCGGATGTCCACTGCCTGCGCTTCTACGCCGCCGCCGGTACCGGCATCTGCCTGCAGCGGCTGCCGGGCACGCTCGAGGAGAGATACCGGGCGGTGGTGCTGGACGCGGAGCTGCGTGAACAGCGGCATTTCCCGCTGGGCGGCATCCCCACCCGGGCGCGGGTCTCGCCCAGCGGCCGGATGGTGGCGTGGACGGTGTTCGTCAGCGGTGACTCCTACGCGGGTACCCAGTTCTCCACCCGCACCTCGATCCTCGACACCCGCACCTGGACGCTTCAGCAGTCGCTGGAGGACTACCAGGTGATCATGGATGATAAGGCGTACCGCGGCGCTGACGTCAACTTCTGGGGCGTCACGTTCGCCGACGACGACCACTTCTACGCCACCCTGGCCACCCGCGGGAAGACCTACCTGGTGCGCGGGGACGTCCGGGCCAGGACCGTGACCACCCTGCGCGAGAACGTCGAGTGCCCGTCGCTGTCGCCCGACGGCACCCGGCTGGCGTTCAAGAAACGGGTGCCGGAAGCCTCCGCGGACGCGCCGTGGCGGGAGTACGTCCTCGACCTGCGCGACATGCGGGAGACACCGCTCGGCGAACACCGAAGTGTTGACGACCAGGCCGTCTGGCTCGACAACAGCACCCTCGTCTACGCTCTCGCCGGTGACTACGGCTCGGATCTGTGGACCATCCCGGCCGACGGCACAGGTAGCCCCACCCGGCTGACGACCGCGGCGCTCGCACCCGCCGTGATCGGCTGACCGCCCGCGCGCCACGGGCGTCCTCCTGCGACCCGGGTCAGACGGGCTTGGCGGTGGTGTAGCGGGCGGCGACGTCCAGAATCGACGCCGGACGGCCGCGGCGGATGCCCGACGAACAGCGCCTGGCACCGAGAGTGACCGTCAATGCTGGTCAGTTCAGGAGGCCCGGCATTGTACGAACCGGCCTCTCATGCG
>NZ_CEVIVD010000149.1:1680-2244 GCF_982290655.1 Protofrankia sp. CiP1_Cm_nod3 | reverse complement strand
CGCTGACCTGCGGCGATGGAGTCCCTTACATCATCCCAACCCCATAGGTAAAACCTATTTGACCAGGCCAGAGGCTAAATACGCAGCGCGGTGGGCCGCGGCTCGAACCCTGAACCCGCAGATTAAAAGAACCTTGGAATACCTGCCGAAACATACTGACCCGCACCCGAGAATACCCGAACGTGCAGGTGAGGATAATTTCAGTTGTTCGGGGGTGCCGGGCGCTGCCGGTCAGGTTCGCAACGCCTGCACCCGCAATGAGCCCACCGCACCAATCGGTTTCTCGGCTGACAGGAAATCGCGCGCGTCACCCGCAGTATTCGACGAATCTCTCCGACCTCGATCATCATCCACACCGGAACACCGCTCGACCACCCACATCGGTTGTGACGTCACCGCCCACCCTGCCGCGACACGTTCATGCTCATGCCGACTCACGGAAGATACGTCGGGCGGCCTCCTCGACCTGATCGACGGTCAGCACCGGCAATTCAGGATCGTGTACGGCTCGGGTGAGGATGCGCCGGATCAGTGCCGAGGTGGGTATGTGCTCGACAGCGGCTC
>NZ_CEVIVD010000149.1:0-1333 GCF_982290655.1 Protofrankia sp. CiP1_Cm_nod3 | reverse complement strand
GGGCCTTGAGGGTCTCGGCCAGGGAGGCAGGTACCCGCACCGACACCACGATCTGCTCGTTCTCCAGCGCTTCGACCTCAGCGGCTTCGGCTTCTTCCGCGGTGCGCTCGGCGCGAACGGCATCCCGCCGAGCGCGGGTCGCGCGACCTGTCATGGCTTGCCGGGTAGTCCTGAAGATCGACTCTGCGGATCTTCGACTGGCGATCCCGGCCTTGTCAACCGGATCGATGTGACCCGATCCGGGTTTCTGGCACCCGCGGGGTGCGCCGTCCCCATCACGGCGGCACAGAAGGCTTGTAGATCGTTCGTCGCGCTGACCCGTGGTGCAGAAGCCCTGGTCAGGGCCCACGGACGAGTTTCGGGCACGGACAGTGGGAGCATGACGCGACATCCGCAACGCCCACGAGAGCCGGCGATCGCGATCAATATTGCTGGTGGTGGTACCATAACCCTATGGCCTTGAAGAAGACGACCGTCATGGTCGAGGAGGAATACCTGCAGATCGTCAAGGAGGCGGCAGCGCGTGAAGGCCGGCCCGAATCCGAGTATTTTCGCGAGGCGTTCCGTATCGCCGCGCTGCACGCCCGCCGATGGTCCGGCGACTGGGACATACCGGCACTCGACTTCGGCGGCCCGCTCACCGAAGATGACGTCCGCGAAGCGGTCGACGAAGCGGTCGACCGGAAAAACGGCACGACTGGTATCGCCACGTGATCGTCGTTGGTGACACCTCTGGCCTCATGGCCGCCTTCAACATTGGCAATCCGGAACACCAGGCAGCCCGCGCGGCACTGCGCGAGGCGTCCGTGACCCTGGTTTCCCCGCTGGTGTTCGCTGAAGTCGAGCACGTCATCACCCGCAACGTCGACCGCAAGGCCGCCTATAAAGTCAATGACTGGCTGTTACAACAGGAGGGCGCCATGCGCATCCTGGTCCCAGAGGTGTCAGCCGATACCCTCCGCAAGGCTCGCACGGTCCAGAGCCGGTACGCCGACCTGCGCCTGGACCTGGCGGACGCAGTGAACGTGGTGCTGGCGGAGCAGTACGAGACCGACAGCGTTCTCACGCTCGACCGGCGAGACTTCCGTGCGATACGTCCGCTCAGCAACCACAAGGCGTTCCGTCTCCTGCCGGACGACCTGTGACGGCACTGTTGCATTGGCGAAGCCCGCCGTCTCGGCTGCCGATCAGTCATGATCGAGTGATGCATCGACGTCGTGTCCGTCCGCCGGTTCCGACGTCGGAGTTCGCCGACTTCCGCTTCCCGCCCGAGGGGAAGTGCCGGCGGTGCGCTGGTACCCGCGCTACACCCTCTCCGGCACGGTCGTCGGCC
>NZ_CEVIVD010000148.1:6969-11829 GCF_982290655.1 Protofrankia sp. CiP1_Cm_nod3 | reverse complement strand
TCGGCATGTGCCCGCCGTGGCGCCGCCTCCCGCCACGGGGTGGGCTGCGCCGCGTCGGTGGCCGGCAGTTCGATGCCGATCGTGTCGAGCTCGTGGACGGTGTGCTCGTAGTCACCGGGATACGGCCGGTCGATCGGCGCGCAGGACATGGTCGGGGCCTCGTAGAAGGCTCGCGCGGCCGGCCAGGCGTTGGTCGTCGGCGCGACGCTCGTGGCCGGCCAGTCGTTCGGGACCAGCAGCGGGCCCGGCCGTGCGGCGCGCAGCAGAGCCTGTAGCTGCCGGCGGATCCGCTCCGCCGGCGGGCGGGCGGACGGTTCCTTGGCCAGGATCGGGCTGAGCACCGAGTAGGCCCGGGTGGCCCGCGTCGGTACGGTCGGGGCCTCGTAGACCACGGCGTGCATGGTGGCGAAGGTGGTATCCCGCCCGAACGGGGAGATGCCCTCCGCAGCGTGCAGCAGGGTCGTCGCCAACGAGAACAGGTCGCTGGCGGGCCCGCCGTCCTCACCGCGGATGCGTTCGGGAGCCATGTAGGCGGGGGTGCCGACCAGGCCGCCGGCGGCGGTGATCCGATGATCGGTCTCGTAGACGGCGATCCCGAAATCCGTGAGCCGCACGGTCCCGTCAGCGGTGATCAGAACGTTCGACGGCTTGACGTCCCGGTGCAGAACGCCTTTGCGGTGACCGTGCGCCAGCGCGTCCAGCAGGGCGATGCCTATCCGGGCCACTTCCCGCTCGTCCAGCGCGCCGTCGCGTGTGATCATTGTTGCCAGTGAACATCCGGATACCAGGTCCATGACGATCCACCGCGTGTCGTTGTCCTCGACCAGGTCGTGAACGGTGACCACATGGGGATGGACGCCGAGCCGGGCGGCATTACGCGCTTCGCGGCGGGCACGCTCGATCAGCATCTCGCGGTCACGGGCCGGGAGATGGTCAGGAATACGGATCTCTTTCAGCGCGCGTTCGACATTGCTGTCGGTGTCGAACGCGCGCCAGACCGTCCCCATCCCGCCCGAGCCGAGCCGCTCGACGAGCTGGAACCGCTCGCCGACCAGGTGCGTGACCAAGTGCCCGCCTGGTGTCATACGCCCGCCTTCGCGCTCGCCGCGCAACACGTGCTCAACCCCATGTGGCCTCCGTGCCGATGTCCTGTTGCTTTCCGCTGATATTAGGCGTCGGGACCGCTGCCCTTTGGCTGACGGCTTCGCCGGCCCGCCGGTGGGGCCCACGCAACTTCCGCCGGGTTCCACCAGGAATTATGATGGGCCGGCGACGCGGGCCATCCGTCACCGATTTGGGGAAGTACGGGTTCCATGGCGATGGTATGCGTTCCATCCCGGGGAATTCTGTGACTGAGATAACCTCTCGTCCGGCGTTCGGGTGGCTGCCCGGCCGGGATCCGGCGGGCATGCGGCCCGCTCGGCAGGCGGGCCGGGGCTGCTCCCGGCCGTGCGGCCCGTCGGCTAAACCGTCGTCCTGGTCAAATCGTTGTCCTAATAAACCGAAAAGGAGTGGGACGTGTTGCGGACGCAACTGATCCACTTCTGATGGTTTCCGAAGTTGATGGTTTCCGGGGCTGTCATGTTCCGTGGGTGACCATACTCACGCCGTCGTGTCCGGTGGTGTCCGTGTTCTCCGGAGTGTCCATGTTCACAGTGCCACGTTGTTCACAGCGCCACGTTGTTCACGGGGCAGCGTTGTTCACGGGGCGGCGTTGTTCACAGGGGCGTATGCGCGATGCCGCGTTCGTGGTGACCGTGCTCACATTTCGCGCAGGTGGCCATGCTCACGTCCGGGTGCTCACGTCCGGATGCTCATATCCGGGTGCGCGGCGGGTCCCGGGACCCGCCGCGTCGCGGCCGCGGGACCGTGCCGATGAGGCCTTCGGGCCCTCCGGGCATGGTCGCCGCCGCCGGTGGCCAGCGCCGGCCGGCGGGCTGTCAGGTCCGCCGCGGGAGTGCCCTCCGGCCCGGCCGGGCGCGCCCCGAGTGTTGTCGGACGCGTGACAGGTGATCTGTCCGGTTGCCGACGTGGCCGCATGACAATCCCGCTGACCTGTGGCGACGGATGCCGTTGCCACAGGGGCCACCCGGCCCGCCCCGGGCGGACAGTGGCCGATCCGACGTCCACGACGGACATACAAGCTGTACGTACACCCTGTATGTTCTTGTGGTGGAGCGGCCGTACGGCCGTACGACGTCGACGCCGAAGGACGGTATTGCCGTGGCGGTGGAGTGGCGCTACTCGTTGCGGATCGGGATGTACCTGGCCAAGCAGAAAGTGCTGCGGCGCAAGCACTTCCCGCTTGTTCTCGAACTTGAGCCCCTGTTCGCGTGCAATCTGTCGTGCACCGGTTGCGGAAAGATCCAGCACCCGGCCTCCGTGCTCAAGCAGCGGATGAGCGTCGAGGACGCCATGGCCGCCGTGGAGGAGTGCGGCGCGCCGGTGGTCGCGATCGCCGGCGGTGAGCCGCTGATGCACCCGCAGCTCGACGAGATCGTTCGTCAGCTCATTGCCCGCAAGAAGTTTGTCCTGCTGTGCACCAACGGGCTGTTGCTCCGTAAGAAGATGGCGAAGTTCACACCGTCGCCGTATTTCACCTTCATCGTCCACATCGACGGGCTGCGGGAGCGGCACGACGCGGTGGTGGAGAAGAACGGTACCTTCGACGAGGCGATCGCCGCGATCGCGGAGGCCAAGGCCGCGGGCTTCCGGGTGGGCACCAACTCCACCTTCTTCAACAACGACAGCCCGCAGGACGTCATCGACGTGCTGGCCTACCTCAACGACGAGGTGAAGGTCGACCAGATCCAGCTCTCGCCCGCCTACGCCTACGAGAAGGCACCCGACCAGGAGCACTTCCTCGGGGTCACGCAGACCCGCGAGCTGTTCTCCAAGGTCTTCGCCGACGGCCGGCGTGCCAAGTGGCGGCTGAACCACTCGCCGGTGTTCCTGGACTTCCTGGAGGGCAAGCGCGATCTCTCCTGCACCGCGTGGGGCATCCCGAGCTACTCGCTCTTCGGCTGGCAGAAGCCCTGCTACCTGATGAGCGACGGCTACGTCTCCTCCTACAAGGAGCTGGTCGAGACCACCGACTGGGACGCCTACGGCCGGGGCAAGGACCCGCGCTGCGCGAACTGCATGGCGCACTGCGGCTACGAGACCTCCGCGGTGCTCGCCACCACGTCCTCGCTGAAGGAGTCCCTGCGCGCCATGCGCAGCGTCTGAGACCGGCAGCGGTGTCCGGCCGGTGTGGTCGGTAGTCGTCCACCGATGGGTGGTCGCCCATCGGTGGACGACTACCCATCGGCGAACAACCGTTGCCCTGAATGTAGTTTTTTATATCCGGACATGTTTTTCAGGCAGGGGCCGGCCGCGTCGATCGTGGCCGGCCCCTGCCGTGCGTGGGTCATTCGGCGGCCGGTGCGAGAACGGCGGTGCGTGGCCCCTGAAGATGGCCCGCGGCTCGTGGGGACGGCCTACGAAACGGCGTCCTTCGCCACCAGGCCGTTCTTCGCCTCCAGACCGACCAGCAGGCGGTCCAGCACCTCGCCCGCCTCCTGGCGCGCCTGGCGCGCCCGCGCCGGGTCACCGGCCCGGCCGATCAACAGGCTTGCCTCGGACAGGACGGCCGCCAGCACCCGGGTGAGAGGCATGACGGGCAGCGGGTCGATCCGCCCCTCCTCGATGGCCCGGGCCAGCCATTCGGCGAGCAGCCGGTAGCCGTAACGCTCGACCAGGACGTCCCACGCGTCATGCCCGAGCACGGCCGGGCCGTCGACCAGAACGATGCGCTGGAAGTCGCTGTCGGTGCAGATGTCCAGGAAGGACTGGAACCCGGCGCGTAGCTGTTCCCAGGCGTCCGTGTCCGACTCGTCCGTGGCCCGCCTGAGTTCGGTGGTCACGAGCTGTTCGGCGACCTCGAGCGCGACCTGCTCCATGACAGCGCCGAAAAGGTCCGCTTTGTCGCGAAAATGATGATAAAGAGCACCGCGGGTCACCTGCGCATCGGCCACGATCTCCTCGGTGCCGGTGGCGGCGTAGCCCTGGGTGCCGAACCGCAGCCGGGCGGCGGCCAGGAGAGCCTGGCGGGTGGCGGCTGGATGCTCGCTCCCGCTGGCTCTGGTCATTCGTCGATTATGTTGCACTCAGTCCTCTAATGAGTGAGTCAAGCCGTAGGAATATTTGTCACTGCGTCGGAGCCTGTCAAATACTTTTAATGATATAACGCTATCCACCGGTCACGCCATCGCCAGGCTACGGCCGCTCTCCTTCGGGATGCGCCCACGCTCGCACATGTGCCGGATCCGCGCGACCGCTGCGCAATCACGGCCGCCCACATCGACCGGCATCCATCTGGCCGGCGTCCACCGGATGCGGCATCCATCGGGCCGACATCCATCGGATACGCTCTACTCTCGGCATCATGACGACAATCGAGCCGCCCGCAACGGCCTCGGCCTGGGGCGAGCCACGCAGCAAGACCGTCACCTGGCATGATCCACTGCCTACCGCCGCGGTGGGGCGGACGATGAGCGGCCTGGACTTTCTCCTGGCGATCCGGGACGGCCGGGTGCCGCCCCCGCCGATCACCGCTCACTTCGACTTCAGGATAGACGAGGTCACCGAAGGCGACGTCGTCTTCCGATGCCTTCCGGACGAGTCCGCCTACAATCCTCTCGGCACGGTTCACGGCGGCCTAGTCTGCACCCTGCTGGACACGGTCACCGGATGTTCCGTGCACACGACGCTGCCGGCCGGCTCCGGGTACACATCCATCGAAATCAAGGTCAACTATCTTCGCCCGGTACGGGTGGTCAGCGGTCGTCCCGCCGAACTGACCGCGCACGGCTGGGTCAC
>NZ_CEVIVD010000148.1:6377-6944 GCF_982290655.1 Protofrankia sp. CiP1_Cm_nod3 | reverse complement strand
TAAGCCCGGCCGCCGGGTCGCGTTCGCCGAGGGGGATGTCCGCGACGCCGCCGGCAAGGTGGTCGCGACCGCCAGCAGCACCTTTCTGGTCTTTCCGCTGGAGAGCGCCACCTCGGGCACGTAGCGCGGACCGTTCACGCGGTCTCGCCCGTTCGCGAAGGTACGGCTGTCCGCGCGGATACGGCTGTCGCCCCGGCCTCCAGGGAGCGCCGGAGAGTGACCGCGTCGGAGGCCAGCGCGCTGACGAGAACACCTGGCCCGGCCAGGGGGAGCGCGGCGAACGTCCCGCCGTCGGTGCTGATGTCGGCACCGACGGCGTCTCCGCCAGTGCCAGTGGAGCTGCCGATGTCGGCGGGACCGATGGTGCCGGTGGGGCCGATGGTGCCGGTCGTGCCGGCGGGCAGGCCCAGCCCGTCCGGCCCGGGCCCGGCGATCAGCAGCGCGCCGATCACGCGGGCGCCGCCGAGGACCGCCGGCCCGTGCAGGCCCGGAGCCGCCGTATCCAGGTGCAGGGCCTGCCGGAGCAGCGGCCGGATACTCGGACCACTCGGACCACTCGGACCACTC
>NZ_CEVIVD010000148.1:5776-6352 GCF_982290655.1 Protofrankia sp. CiP1_Cm_nod3 | reverse complement strand
CAAGCCCGGCCGCCGGGTCGCGTTCGCCGAGGGGGATGTCCGCGACGCCGCCGGCAAGGTGGTCGCGACCGCCAGCAGCACCTTTCTGGTCTTTCCGCTGGAGAGCGCCACCTCGGGCACGTAGCGCGGACCGTTCACGCGGTCTCGCCCGTTCGCGAAGGTACGGCTGTCCGCGCGGATACGGCTGCCGCCCCGGCCTCCAGGGAGCGCCGGAGAGTGACCGCGTCGGAGGCCAGCGCGCTGACGAGAACACCTGGCCCGGCCAGGGGGAGTGCGGCGAACGTCCCGCCGTCGGTGCTGATGTCGGCACCGACGGCGTCTCCGCCGGTGCCAGTGGAGCTGCCGGTGTCGGCGGGGCCGATGCCGCGGGTGGAGCTGATGGTGCCGGTGGGGCCGATGGTGCCGGTGGGGCCGATGGTGCCGGTCGTGCCGGCGGGCAGGCCCAGCCCGTCCGGCCCGGCCCCGGCGATCAGCAGCGCGCCGATCACGCGGGCGCCGCCGAGGACCGCCGGCCCGTGCAGGCCCGGAGCCGCCGTATCCAGGTGCAGGGCCTGCCGGAGCAGCGGCCGGATACTC
>NZ_CEVIVD010000148.1:4217-5747 GCF_982290655.1 Protofrankia sp. CiP1_Cm_nod3 | reverse complement strand
TGACATTGCCTGCGACGTTGTCAGCGCTGCCCTCGTCCGCGGCGCTGTCCTCGACGTCGACCCGAAGGGTGGACGAGATCGAGCCAGGTGGCTCACCGAAACGCCCGAGGACGATCTCCTCCCGCCACAGCAGGCGGGCGTCAGCCGCGAGCCTGATCGTCGCCCGCATCCGGTGCCGGCATCCGTGGGCGGCCACGGTCGGTTCGGGCAGGTACTCCAGCGCGCCGCCCGGCCCGATATCGGCGTGGACGTCGAACAGCGACGGCTGCTCGCCGTGCCCGGGCAGCGCGACGGTCGCGGCCGTCGTGCGCAGCACCAGCCGGACACCCGCACCGACCGTGATATCCAGCCGCAGCTGGTCGCCGGCAAGCGGCCCGGCCGCGGCGTTCACCAGATGCACGGTGACGGTCGGCAGCCCGTCGCCGGGCCGCGTCCAACCCCCGGTACGCCGCAGGACCAGCGGCACCTGCGACCTCAGCTCGCTGACCCGTACCCCGCCAACTCGGATCCCGCCAACTCGGATCCCGCTGTCACGGATCCGGCCGTCGTGCGCCTCGTCGCCGGTCCGGTGGCCGTTGATCCCGATGTCGCGGGTACCCCCGGCCCGAACACCGTTGCCAGCGGCCCCGTTGCCACTGACTTCGTTGCCGCGAGCCTCGCGGGGGCCGATCTCGTTGCCATCCGTGATCGGTTCGATCCGGATGACCGCGTGCGCGCTGATCGACGTTCGATCGATGCGTGCCGGTGGCCGGCCTGAACCGACGCCGGTCATCCCGGCGGCCGTTTCCCTTCTGTCCGTCAACTCGTCCTCGATGCTGTCCCCGACGTCGTCGCGAGCGGGCCGACCGGGCCCGGTGTGATCGGGTCCAGTGTGACCGGCTCCGGCCCGGCAAGGTGCGGCGGGGCGCGGGCCGATCGGGCGCGTGCTGATCGGGCGCGGTCCGGGCTGGTTCAGGACGGCCGGCCCGGGGCGGCGACCTGGGCGGCGGGGTGATCCGGAGACCGCGACCGGACGTGCCGCGAAGAACCCGCGAGCACCGCGAGGACCCAGTCGGCCACCTCGGCCGCTCCCGGTCGCGTTGTCAGTGAGGTGAACAGCACCGGACGGCCATGGCGGACCCGTTCGGCGTCCCGGGCCATGACGCCGAGGTCCGCGCCGACGAGCGGCGCGAGATCGGTCTTGTTGATGACAAGAAGATCACTGTTGGTGACGCCCGGGCCGCCCTTGCGAGGCACCTTGTCGCCGCCGGCCACGTCGATGACGAATATCTGCCGGTCGACGAGGCCATAGCTGAAGGTCGCGGTCAGGTTGTCGCCGCCGCTTTCGACCAGGACCAGGTCGAGCGGGCCGAAGTCCGCCTCCAGGTCCTCGACGGCGTCCAGGTTCGCGGTGATGTCGTCCCGGATGGCGGTGTGCGGGCAGCATCCCGTCTCGACCGCGCGGATGCGCGCCGGGTCGAGCACGCCGGCCGCGCGCAGGAAGTCGGCGTCCTCGGTGGTGTAGATGTCGTTGGTCACGACCGCGAGCCG
>NZ_CEVIVD010000148.1:3177-3873 GCF_982290655.1 Protofrankia sp. CiP1_Cm_nod3 | reverse complement strand
CAGGGTGCCGGCGAGGGCCCGGCACAACGCGGCGACCAGCGCCGTCTTGCCGCTGCCCACCGGCCCACCGACACCGATACGGACCGCCCGGCCGTCCGGGCGCGCATCTTCGAGTGCACGCGGCTCCCCTGTCTGAGGCTCCGCTGTCTGAGGCTCCGCTGTCTGAGGCTCCGCTGTCTGGGGCGTTGCTGTCTGGGGCGTTGGCGGTTGCGCCGCTTCAGGTGGATGCCCGGTGCCGGTACGCCGGGCCGGGCCGCCGCCCGTCGCGGGAAACATCCGAAGGTCGTGCTCGCGATGCATCCCTACACCTTCCCGAACTTCTCCCGGCCCCGCACACGGGCGCGTGGCCTGATGACCACCGGACGGGGACGTGCCTGCCCGGAGAGCATCCGCACCCCGGCATGCGCGACCTGGCGCCCAGGGGTTTCATACCTCCGGCCGGGTACGCGCACCCGCGCCTGAACACATGACCTGAACACATGACCTGACGACTGCCACACCGGCCAGAACCTCTCCCCCGCACGGGCCAACCATTTTTGATCACAGGTTCCCCGTATGTGTCACAACGGTTCTACATTACGTTGAGCAATAGCTTATGCTCATACGGTGCATCGCAGTTGCGCTCTTCGCGGGCGTATCGCTGCTTGTGGCGGCACGGCCGTTCGCGAAGACGCCGCCGGCGGCGGCACACCCACT
>NZ_CEVIVD010000148.1:0-2834 GCF_982290655.1 Protofrankia sp. CiP1_Cm_nod3 | reverse complement strand
GGCGGGGGCGTGGCTGTTCGCAGGGGCGTGGCCCGGCCTGATCTCATCTGCCCGGGTGGTTCCGGTCCCGCCGTCGGTGGGCCGCTCCGGTGAACCGGCCCACCGACTGGGCCGTGCTGGACCTGGATGCGGACCCCACACCAGGCGACCCCTTCTCGGTACGGCAGCTGGCGCGCAGATATCTCGAATTCGCCGCGGACGTCGAGTACGCCCGCGGGCAGGTGGAGTCCCTGCACACCGGCGGCGCCGTCGAATCATGGCTGGGGGAGGCGGGGGACGCATTCCGGGAGGAGCTCGCGGAATTCCCTGAGCAGCTGCGGAAACTGGAAACGTCCTACCGGATGGCCGGAGACGCGCTGACAGCCTACGAGCCGATTCTGGCCGCGGCACAGATTCAGGCTGACCGGGCGTTGGCCCGGGGCCGCGACGCGCGTTTCCAGCGGGACAATGCGCGGAACCTCCTCGGCCCAGCCCAGGCCGCGTTGGCCACGGACACGGTGGCCCTTGCCGACCTTTCCTCGACATCTTCCAGTTATCCCGTGCGTATCCCCCCGCCGCCCGATCCGGCGCAGGTGGCGCAGGCCAGCCGTAACCGGGCCGCGGCACAGGCCAGGCTCGACCAGATACAAGGTGCCGTTCAGGACGGGCAGAGCGAACTGGACGCCGCCCGCCGGCTCGCGTTGTCCGCAGAAGCCATGCGCGCGGACGCCGCCAAGGTCTGCACGCAGGCGATCCGGGCCGCCTCCGATGCCGGGATCAGAAACAAGCCGTGGTATTCGTGGGAGAGGATCGGAAATGCCGCGGGGAAGGTGTGGACGTCCGCCGTCCAGGTCGCGAAAATCACCGTCGCGGTTCTGGGTGCGGTCGCTCTCATTGTCGGAGGCCCGGCCGCCTGGGTCGTTTTCGCCGCCGCTGTCGTCGTCCTCGCCGACACTTTGATGAAGTATGACAGGGGGCGGGCGTCCCGATGGGACGTCGCGTTTGCCTTACTCGGCGTCGTGCCTGGCACAAAAGGCCTGACGACGGTCGGCGCGCTGGTCCAGGGGGTACGTGGTGGCAGCCGGGCGGTCGCCGGTATCCGGAGCGCCGCCGACGCCGGAAAGCTGTTGCTGGGCGGCGGCCGGGCGCTTGCGCACGGCGGTCAGGAAATGGCGCTCGGCGCGATCGCCACCGGCCGCCAGCGGCTGGCCTCGGCAGCCGCCGCCGTCCGCCGCGCGGTGACCGATCCGGCCGGGACAGCACATCTGGCTGGGACGTCACGCGCGGCCAGGACGGATATCGTGGCCGGTTCCGATCCGGCGGCCGCCGCGGCCGTCCGGACCACGTCCGTCCGCTTTCCCGAGAACACCGCGGCACATTCTACAAACCGGACAGCCGGAGAAGCCGGAAAAGCCACCGCCAATCTCGACCGCGCCGCCGACACCACCATCACCACCCACCCCGACAAACCCCCGTCCACCACCGGCCCCAACCACGCCGACAACGACCACGCCGACAACGGCCACGACAGCGGCGGAAACAAGGGTCATGCGGACAGCGGCGACAATAAGGGAAACTCCAACAGTGGGCACAGCGACAATCTCGCAGACCCGGACGGCGCTCCCTCGAGCACTCCCGATCGGATTCGCTCTGACGAACCCGGCACTGGCTTCAGCGAATTCAATCATGGTAGTCGGGCGAACGATGCTGCGGCTACGCCCGACGGCCCGGAAGTCACCGGGTCGCAGTTGGATGCCAAGCGACAGGAATCCGATGGCTTCCAGAGGGAATCAGCACCGGATGGTGAATCTTTATCCAGCTCTTCGGTCGACATGTCTTCGCTCGTCCCCGGCCCTCTCGGTGATTTTTTTCGGCCGGGTATTCATGGCGTCATAGGAGACGTTCAAAAAAAGGAGATCGATATCGCTCGTGTGCTTGTCGACGAGGGTTCGGACGTGCGGTTTCTCCCGGCTGATCATACTGTGCGTAACCAGCAGAACCCCGATGTCATTGTCCGTAGTGATCCCGATGATCCGGGCCTTGTTACAGAGCTCAAGACGCTTGAAAGCTCGAGCAAGAACGCGATTCGAAGGAACATTCTTAAGGCGGGAAAGCAGACTTCCGGTGATGGTGGGGCGGTCATTGACGGACGCCAGGTGGGACTGAGGGCGGAGGATGCGTACGAGGGGATCAAGAAGGCGTGGGGGCAGGCCGCGGGCGGCCCGGCGGCAGATGCCCTCGGGGATGCCGCTGGTCAGCCGTTTCCGGCGCAGGTACGTATTTTTCTCGGAGACGGGTCGAGTATGATGGCCCGGAAGGTTGATGGTGGAATTTTGATTACCAGGCCGGACGGCTCCGCAGAGCTGCGTGGAGGTTGAGGGCTGTGTCTGACACCGATCAGATATTCTTCAAATCCGATCTCGACCTTCCTGAGGTAACCGTCAGGATTGCCGATGGCATGGATTTCGATATTGTTCGTTTCGAGGACGGTATCTCGGTGTACAGAAAGGGCTATCGAGGCTTGGAAGGCACCGTTGGCGGTGCGGTTCTGCAAAATGATGTCTCCGTCCCTGAGCCTCGGGAGCAGGAAGATCGGGCAATCTATGACGACTATCCATACTACTGGGAGATCTGGATCTCAAGGCCGGGGGGCGGGGGGCGACAGGAATCCTTGGCGAGGATGATGTTCGAGGATTTTGTCAAAAATTTCCAGTGGTCGTGCATTCTGACAAGGAACGCTGATCTCGTCCTTGCGAGATGGTCGCCGGAAAAGGGCCTCGAGGATTTCCCCGTTGGCACATCCGTCGATCTTGATGGAATTTCGATCTGGGGTGCGGAGTAGGGCCTGCTACGGC
>NZ_CEVIVD010000147.1:0-11221 GCF_982290655.1 Protofrankia sp. CiP1_Cm_nod3 | reverse complement strand
GCCTCACCCCGCACCGCCCGGCTCCTCGCACCACCCCGCCCCGCAGCGCACCGTCAACGGCTCGGAGCGGCGAGCCTTCTCGTACGGGCATCCATCCGGGCCCGACGTGAACCTTCTTCCCGCATCCGAACAAATGCCGCGAGTAGCAGCCTGCCGAGCGGACAGTCCCGGACACAACGGGAACGCGACATCGCCGTCCACTGTCAGATAGGCGACAGCTTCCAGGAAGGTACCCGGAAGACAGCCGTTGATTACTCGGTAGTCACTCCAGGTAGTTCTAACACGACTCCTAGTAGCCATCGCGTAAAGTTGTCAGCAACTGTTACCCTGAGTAAGAGATTGGATCCAGTGAGCGGTTGATTTGGCGCTTATCAGTTCAAGGAGCGGAGATGCGCTGGGGTCAGGGGGCAGCGGGCCGGAACCGGCGAATCGGGCCGCGGACTCCCGCGGTGGCCACGAGAGCACACCGCCGGCCACGGACGAAGCGTTGGGCGGCCGGCTGCCGCGTGTCCAGGACAGCCGGCCGGCGCGCGGCCGCCGATCGGGGCGCGTCCAGCGGATGCAGGCCGACGCGGCCGGCGATCCGGCCGGTCTCCCGCACCGTGGTGGGCAGCGGGGCCCCCAGGTGGCATGACCGGGGATCAAAGACGACGTGACCGTGCCTCCCGACGTGACCGTGCCTCCTTTGCGCCGCCGGAGACCGAAAATCCCCGGTTCACCGAGCGGGAGCGCCCGCGAACATGGCATTCGATCAGTCAGCGGCGACCGGGCGGAAATCTCCACAAACCGATTTATCCGTATACAGACACGCCAGGCCGACATCGACCGTGACCGGGACCGGCGCCTGGCAGCGACCGAATGCTCCGCACTCCAGAAAGGACCACATGACAACACTGACGGAGCGAGCTGGCCGACCGAGCCGAGCCGCCCTTCTCGCTGACACCGCCACCGTTCGCGGCCGCACCCGGCCGTACCTTGTCGGCACCGCCGTGGCCACCCCGCCACGAGTCGCCCAGGACGACCTGTGGGAATTCTTCCGCGACCACTTCGCGGCCAACCCGCTCGCCGAAAAAGTATGGGCTTCGTCCGGAATCGTCAGCCGGCACTACGCCGTCGACCCGCGCAGGGAACCCAGCACCGAGTGGACCACCGGCGAACGGATGCGCCGCTACCTCACCGAAGCGCTCCCCCTCGGCCGCCAGGCCGTCACCGACGCCCTCGCCTCGGCCGGCATCGCACCCGCCGACCTCGGCCTGTTCGCCGTCGCGTCATCCACCGGGCATGTCACCCCCGGGCTGGACATCCGGCTCTCCCACGAACTGGGCATGCCGGCGAACCTGCGCCGCGTCATCATCGGCCACATGGGCTGCCACGCCGCGGTCCCAGGCCTCGGCACCGTCGCCGAATACGTCGCCGTCCACGGCAGGCCCGCGCTCCTGCTCTGCGTCGAGCTCGCCAGCCTGCACGCCCAGCCAAAATCACCCACCCTGCACGCGGGCAGCCCGACACGGGACGACCTCGAGCAGATCGTCGCGCATTCATTGTTCGCCGACGGCGCCGCCGCCGTGGTGGTCGCGCCTTCCGGACGGACATTTCCGGCAGGCGGCACGGCGAATCTGGAAGTCCTTGACGTCACGGCCCTCACCGATGGCAGCGTCAGCGACCACATGGGCCTGCTCGTCACCGACCACGGCTTCCGGATGCGGCTGTCGCCCCAGGTCCCGGAGGTGCTCGAACGCCACGTCACCGACCTCGTCACCAGCCTCCTCTCCGCGCACGGCCACACCCTCGACGACGTCGACGGCTGGGCCATCCACCCCGGCGGCGCGCGCATCCTGCGGGTCATCGCGGACCGGCTCCAGCTCAGCGAGGAAGCGGCCGCCCCCTCCTACGACATCCTCCGCGAATACGGCAACTGTGCCAGCCCCACCGTGCTGATGGTTCTCCAGCGGCTGCTGCGGACCCGCGAGATCCGACCGGGCAAAGTAGTGGTCGCCCTCGGGTTCGGCCCCGGCCTGACGCTGTTCGCCGCCCTGCTGAAAGCCCACTGACCACCGGCCGAAAGCCGCCGGCGGCCGATGACCGGGCTTCAGGAGATCCGTTCGAGAACCAGCCGTATGAACCATTCACGTCCGGAAGGCCCCGAAAGCAGGCGGAGACAGCCGGCCGCGACCTGTCCTGGCACGAGTCCGGGCTCCGCTACCCGCCCGAGGCCCGGCGGCCGTTCTCGCCTCCTGAACAGCGCCAATCCCAGTTACACAGAGTAATTGATTCGTGTTACTGTGTACGAGGGACCAGCTTCGAAGGGCGGAGCGGCGGCCGAGGCCGGGAGGCTCGCACAACGGACCCGAATTCAGCGGCGGCCCGTTCCTCCAGACCACCGCGCCCGGGCCCGGAAACATATCGCAAGGCGACAGGAGGGAAACGCCGGAAATCCTGGGCGTCGACCGACGATCCGGAACACCCACGCCGTGACGAGCGGAAACCTGTGTCATCGCGGCACAACGACACAGGCCAGGAACGGCACGGAAGTGATGTACGGGAAGCAAGAAAGCGAAACCCCGGCACCGCGAGCTGGGCAGCCCCTGCCCGCGACGGCTCCGGACACGCCGCCGGGCCGATACCGGCTCGCAAGCCGTGACCATGTGCTCCGTACCTAAGGAAGGACCAGATGACGCTGACCGAGCAGATTGACCTGCCGGGTACGTCCACTTTTCTCGCCGGCACCCCTGCCGTTCGCAGCCTCGCCCGGCCGTACATTGTCGGCACCGCCGTGGCCACCCCGCCGCGGCTCAGCCAGGACGACCTGTGGGAGGCTTTCCGCGAGCACTTCGCGGCCAACCCGCTCGCCGAAAAAGTATGGGCTTCGTCCGGAATCGTCAGCCGGCACTACGCCGTCGACCCGCGCAGGGAACCCAGCACCGAGTGGACCACCGGCGAACGGATGCGCCGCTACCTCACCGAAGCGCTCCCCCTCGGCCGCCAGGCCGTCACCGACGCCCTCGCCTCGGCCGGCATCGCACCCGCCGACCTCGGCCTGTTCGCCGTCGTCTCCTGCACCGGTTACGTGACCCCGGGCCTGGACATCCGGCTCTCCCACGAACTGGGCATGCCGGCGAACCTGCGCCGCGTCATCATCGGCCACATGGGCTGCCACGCCGCGGTCCCAGGCCTCGGCACCGTCGCCGAATACGTCGCCGTCCACGGCAGGCCCGCGCTCCTGCTCTGCGTCGAGCTCGCCAGCCTGCACGCCCAGCCAAAATCACCCACCCTGCACGCGGGCAGCCCCACCATCGAGGACTTCGAGCAGATCGTCGCGCACTCGCTGTTCGCTGACGGGGCGTCGGCCGTCGTGGTCGCGCCCGAGCAGCGCCCAGCCAGCGCCGTTGCCAGCCAGCTCGAAATCGTCGACGTGATGGCGAGCACGGACAGCAGCGTCAGTGACTACATGGGCTGGCTCGTCACCGACCACGGCTTCCGGATGCGGCTGTCGCCCCAGGTCCCGGAGGTGCTCGAACGCCATGTCGCCGGTCTCGTCACCACGCTGCTGAGCACACACGGCTACACCCTCGACGACGTCGACGGCTGGGCCATCCACCCCGGCGGCGCGCGCATCCTGCGAGTCGTCGCGAACCAGCTCCAGCTCAGCGAGGAAGCGACCGCCCCTTCCTACGATATCCTCCGCGAATACGGCAACTGCTCGAGCGCGACCGTCCTGATCATCCTCCAGCGGCTGCTGCAGACCCGCGAGATCCCACCGGGCAAAGTAGTGGTCGCCCTCGGGTTCGGCCCCGGCCTGACGCTGTTCGCCGCCCTGCTGAAAGCCCACTGACACCTGCTGAAAACCCACTGGCAGAACGCCGACAACCGCACAGGCCACCAGCGGCTGCCGGTGGCCTGTGCGGGCCAGGCCGCCGGCAGCCGCCACTCCGCCGCTCCGCCGCTGCCCGGGCCCGCCGACATCCGATGATCTACGCGGGGTGCTGGGACGTCCGCCGCACTCCGCGCGACACGAGGCGCGGCGCCGGGCACAGCCACGGCGATGCCGCCCGCCCGGTCCCGGTCTCCCGGTCTCCCGCGCCGTACCGGCCGTGGCCGGTGCACGTCCCCGCCCCGCAGCACCTGAAGGATGCCCGGCATGCCGTCGCCCACCCCCCGAGAAACTCCCGTCGTCATCATCGGCGCCGGGCCCAGCGGTACGACAGCGGCCAATCTCCTCGGCCGGCAGGGCATCGCCTGCCTCGTCGTCGAGCGCCACCACGGCGTCTACCCGCTGCCCCGGGCCGTGCATCTCGACGACGAAACGTTGCGGATCATGCAGTCCGCCGGTCTCGCCGACGACGTACGGGCCATCACCAGACCGGCGCTGGGCCTACAGCTGCTGAACGCCGACCACCGGCCGTTCGCCCGCTTCCAGCGGGACCCCGTCGACAGCGGGCAGGGCCATCCCGGGGCCAACATGTTCGACCAGACCATGCTGGAGGAGGTGCTGCGCCGGGGACTCACCCGTTTCCCGCACGTCGAGCTGCGATGCGGCGCCGAAGCCGTCGCCGTCGAGACCGGGCACACCCACGGCCCGGCCCCGCTGCGCGTCACGATCCGGGACAACGTCTCCGGTCGCCTCGAGCAGGTCTGGACCCACGCCGTCCTCGGCTGCGACGGCGCGAACGGCAGCACCCGCGCAACCGTCGGCACCACCATGGAGGATCTGCGTTTCACCCAGTCCTGGCTGGTCGTCGACGTGCGCAGCGAGCGGCCGCTGGCGAACTGGGACGGCATCCACCAGGTCTGTGACCGGTACCGCGCCGCCACGTACATGCGGATCGGCTCACGGCGCTACCGCTGGGAGTTCCAGATCCGGGCCGGTGAATCCGCCCACGAACTGTCCCGGACCGAGGTCATCCACCAGCTCGTCGCGCCCTGGCTCGGCGACGTCGACCCACGACAGCTCACCGTCGTACGCCAGACCGCCTACACCTTCCACGCGCTCGTCGCCCGGCGCTGGCGCCGCGGCCGGGTGTTCCTCCTCGGTGACGCCGCGCATCAGACACCACCGTTCCTCGGCCAGGGGCTGTGCGCCGGCGTCCGCGACGCGGCGAACCTCACCTGGAAACTCGGCCTCGTCCTGGCCGGCCGTGCCGACGAGCGGCTTCTGGACAGCTACCAGAGCGAGCGCCGGCCACATGCCCGCCAGCTGGTCCGCATGGCGGTCATGCTCGGCCGGACGATGACCAGCGGCACAACCGTCGTGGGCCCGGCGCGCCAGGCCCTGTTCGTCCAGGCCGCCGGGCTGCCCGTCTTCCAACGGCTGATGGAGCGCTCGGCGAGCCCGCCGCTGCGCCCCGGCCCGCTCGTCCGACCGGCGTCGCGGCCGTTGCCGGGCCGCCAGCAGCCCGCCGGACGGCTGTGCCCGCAGCCGCTGGTCCGCACCACCGCCGCCACCGGCGCACCTGTCGAGATCCCATTGGACGACCTGCTGGGAGACGGCTTCGCCGTCCTCGCCCGCTGCACCGGCTGGATCTTCGCCTTCAGCTGGGCCACCAGCATCGGCGAGGACACCCGGGCCTTCTTCGCCCGGCTGCGCACCCGTTACGTCGGCATCGTCCCGCCGAGTTCCCCTCTTCCGGTGACCTCGGACGATGTCAGGCTCATCCATGACACGAGCGGGGCGCTCGGCCGTTGGCTGACCCGCCACCATGCCAACGCCGTGCTGCTGCGACCGGACCACACCGTGTTCACCACCACCCGCTCCCTCGACCTGATCCGATGGCGCCACGAGCTCGTGTCCGCGGGGATACGGGACATCCCCCCGTCCGCGCGTCCGGTCCGGTCGGCTCGAAGCGGTGGCCACCGCAGCCCGTTGTCAGTGGCGCCGGCCGTGCGAGGCCGTCACACCCGTACGCCGGTTGGGCCGAATTCGACAGATCTTCGACCGTGGCCGGCCGGGGCTCAGGAACACTGAGGCGGTCTCCGCCGCCGCGGAGATCTTCACGCCCTCCACGGTGATGTGCCGTGGGCGACATGTCAGATATCCGACGTATCAGATATCCGACGTATCAGGCATCTGACGTATCAGGCGCTGCCGGCATGCTTCCTCCTGTCCGATGCCCATCACGCCCGGCGGTTACCAGGCTCCCGATCGATCGGTTCGATCGATCGGTCCGGGCGTGCGGGCACCACCCCGGACCTGCCGGCCGGCTGCTCCGGTGCGCGTGGGGACAGCGCCGTCGGCGCGTTCCCGGCCGGACGCCCGCCCGGGCGGCCGAGTACCCGCCGAACCGCCAGAGCGGACGGGTCCCGGCGGACGGACGTGGCCGTTGTCTCCCGCCGCACCGCCTAGATCGCGATTATCGTGAAGATCAGTCTGCCGGTCGTCCTGCTTGGTCGAGCACCCCCTGCCCCCGCCCGTGTTCCCGAGGAGGGTCCGCGATGACCGTTACCCCGCCTGCCGCCGTCACGCCAGGGCCCGTGCCCGTACGCGTGCGCACTGTTCCGGGATCGGCCGGCGGCCTGCGCGCGGCGAGGAAGCTGCTGCGTGCCGATCCGCTCGCCGGCCTCGTCCGCCTGCGCCAGACCCACGGCCCGGTCGTGCGGCTGTCGTCCCGTCCGCTCTCGGCGTTCCTGGTGGCGGATCCGGACGCGATCGCCGACGTGCTGGTCGGGTCGCACCGCTCCTACCGGCGGGGATTCGTCCGCCGTGGCCCCGGCTCCCGTGGCACCGCGGTGCAGCCCCTCACCATGGTGCTCGGGCAGGGCCTGCTGACCAGCTCCGGTGAGCTGCACCGCAGGCAGCGGCGGCTCATGCAGCCGCTGTTCCACCATCAGCGGATCTTCGAGTACGGCGAGACGTTCGCCGCGATCGCCGACGCGCGGGCCGCGTGCTGGCGGGACGGGCAGCGTCTCGACGTCCACGACGAGATGATCGAAATGACGCTGGCGATGGTCACGAAGACCTTGTTCGACGCTGATACCGACAGCGACATCGTGGCCGTGATCCGGGCCGCCATCAGCGAGAACACGGTGGCCGCCCGCAAGGCCCTGCACGCCGGTTTCGAGCTGCTGGAACGGCTGCCGCTGCCCTCGGCCCGGCGTCGCCGCAGCTCTCGCCAGGCCCTCGACCAGGTCGTCTACGGCCTCATCGAACGCCGCCGCCGTGAGGGAGCGCAAGGGCAGGACCTGCTGTCGCTGCTGCTGTCCGCCCGTGACGCCGACACCGGGGACGGCATGGACGACACCCAGGTCCGGGACGAGGCCCTGACCATCATGCTCGCCGGCCACGAGACCACCGCCAACGCGCTGACCTGGACCTTTCACCTCCTCGGCCGGCATCCCGAGGTGGCCGCGGCGCTGCGCGCCGAACTCGACAGCGTGCTGGCCGGCCGGTGTCCGACGGTCGCGGACCTGCCCCGCCTGCCGTTCACCGACGCGGTGCTCAACGAGTCGATGCGGCTCTACCCGCCCGTGTGGGCGATGAGCCGGTACCTGGTGGAGGACCGCGTCGTCGGTGGTTATCCGCTGCCCGCCGGGTCGACGCTGCTGCTGAGCCAGTGGGTCGTCCACCGCGACGAGAAATGGTGGCCGGAACCGGAACGCTTCGACCCGGAGCGCTGGATCGGGGACCGGGCCGACCCCGACCGGCCCCGCTACGCCTACTTCCCCTTCGGCGGCGGCCCGCACCAGTGCATCGGCAACAGCTTCGCCCGGACCGAGGGGGTGCTCGCGCTCGCGACGATCGCTCGCCACTGGACGTTCGAGCCCGTCCCGGGCCTGGAGATCACACCTGAGCCGCTGGTGACCCTGCGCCCCCGGGACGGACTGCCGATGACCGTCCGTCGCCGCGGCTGACGGCACACCGCCCGCGCCCGGCCCCGGCGTTTCGTGCCGGCCGAGCCGGCGAACGTGGCCGTCGACACACCGCGCCCGGCCCCGGCCCCGGCGTTTCCCGGGCGGAAAGCACGGGCGAACGGAATACCGCCGGCCGCCCTTTCACCGCGGCCGGCCACCAGAAACGCGGTTCTCCCGCCCGGCGACCCGGCCGGCTGGCCGACCAATGGCCGGGCCATCCTGACTCCTTCCGTGTGCATGGGCGCCGTGCGGAACATTGTGATGAAGCCGGCGCCACAGTGCGCGGCCTTCGGGTTCCGATACCCTGCCGGCCGGCCTACCCTTTGAAGAGGAACATCCGTCACCTGTATCCGCTGGGAGTAAAATGACTGCCAGAACCCTGCGGCGTGCCGTGGTCGCCATTGTCACCGGGCTTTTCGCCGTGTTCCTGGGCACCGCTCCCGCCAGTGCCCTGCCCACCGGTACCGACACCGCCGTAACCGTCGCCGATCCTGCCACCGGCACGGATCCCGCCACCGGCGGAGATTCTCCCGCCGGCGCCGGCTCCAACGCCCTGGGCGCGATTTCCGGCGTAGTGGAAGGCCTCTTCTCCAGCGCCTTCTCCCAGGCCGGGAACGCCGTTTCCGAAGGACTGTCAAACGGAGCCCCGAACTAACTCCCCCAGGACCGGCCGGTAATAATTTCCCACCCGCACCGTCCCGGCCGGGACAGCGGATTCCCCATGTTGTGCCGGCCGGGACAGGGCACGGGACAGGGCAACCGGCCACCAGCGGATCACCGCGTCCGCCGTGTTCGGCCGGACGGCGTCATGCCCTGCCCACCACGGTGCCGCTCCGGCCGTGACGGATTACCGTCCTCGGTGCCTCCTCGCCTCCCCGGCGCTGCCGCCCGCACCGCCCACACCGCCCACGAGGCCGCGTCAGCGGCGGTGCTTTCAGGACTTTCATCCCGACCACATACTTTTGTCCTGATTACGCCGCAACGGATGCCGAACCAGGGACCGCCGGGACACCCCGTTCCCGGGAATATCGACCGGAGAGCCGGTGGTTGGGGCCGGATATGACAACCATCGGACTGATCGGTAGCGGGAACATCGGCAGCACGGTGGCCAGGCTGGCCGTCACGGCCGGATATGACGTGGTCCTGAGCAACTCACGAGGGCCCGAGACGCTGAAGGAGCTGGTCGACGAGCTGGGCCCGCACGCCCGCGCCGCAACCCCCGGCCAGGCCGGGGAAGCCGGGGACCTGGTGGTCGTGACAATTCCGCTGCGGGCCTACCGCAGCGTGCCCGTCGAACCGCTCGTCAACAAGACCGTCATCGACACCGACAACTACTACCCGCAACGGGACGGGCAGATTCCCGAGCTTGACGACGAATCGACCACGACCAGCGAACTCCTCCAGAACCACCTGCCGACGTCCAAGGTCGTAAAAGCGTTCAACAACATCTATTTCAGGCATCTGCTGTCGCTGGCCCGGCCGGCCGGGGCACCCGACCGCAGCGCCCTGCCGATCGCCGGGGACGACGCGGGCGCGAAAGCGGCGGTGACCGCGTTCCTGGACGCGGTCGGCTACGACGCCGTCGATGCCGGCCCGCTCTCCGAGGGATGGCGTTTCCAGCGCGACACAGCCGCCTATGCGGCCTTGTACTTCGACCGGAGCCCGGGCAGCGGGCAGGAGGGGTTCCCGGCGACGGGGGTACCGGCCGGCGCGGCGGCGGTCCGCGCGGCTCTGGCCGCCGCCCGCCGCTATGCCGATACCAGCGGAAACTGACCCGGAACGACCATCTGGACCGGCCGTACGCCGCCGGTGATGACCGGCGGCGTACGGTGGCCGTGCCCCGGCGCTCAGCATCCCCCTTCCGCACGGATCCCCGGCCGGCCTCCCCGCCGGGCTTCCGGTGAGCGCCGCCCGCCCTCGCCGCCGGGCATCCCGATATGTCCTCCGAAAACGGCCGGCTGCCCGGTGGCGATAAGGGCACATTACGTGAGCGTCGAACGCCGTATTGCGGGGCGATGCGCGAAAGCGCCCGAACCATGCCGATGATGCCGGCCAGCACACGGAATCAAGGGTGCCCGCACCCGCGGACCAGGATGGTAAGGAGACCCGGAAACGGAAATGAAAAGGTGGTGAAGAGAAGATAAGTAGGGTATGACGATGCCGGTTCGCCCCCGGCCTCACGAGAAGGCGGGATCCGATGAACGGTGACAGACCGTGTACGGACACACCGGCTGACTGGTCCGATGACCAACCGGCCGACCGGCTGGCGGGGTGTCCGGGCGGCCGCCTGGCGGGGGACGGCGTGACAGCCGCGCTGGACGCGCACGGGATCGTGACAGGCTGGAGCGAGAGCGCACAGCAGCTCCTGGGCTACACCCCGGCGGAGATCATCGGGACAGCCGTGGGGACGTTGCTCGCCGACACGCTGCCGGCGCCGGCCCGGCACGCCGTCACGCACGGGCGGAGCTGGCAAGGACTCATCTCCGTTTGTCACCGTGATGGCCGTATCCTCCCCCTGGGAGTCCGCGCTCATCCTCTCCTGGACGCCGCCGGGGCTGTCACCGTGTGGTATGTGGCCGCGCTCCACGCCGGCCCCGTGCCCCTCGAGGCGCCTTACCCGGCCGCTCATAACGGGCAGGCGTGCGACCCCCGGGAGCCAGGGGAACCGCGGGAAGCGGGAGAGCCGCCGGTGGACGACCGGCTCCTGATCGACTGGGCGTTCACACAGGCCCCGATCGGTCTGTCGATCACTGACACCGAGATGCGGATCCGCCGGCTGAACACCGAAACCGCCCGCATGATCGGTAGCGCCGACACCGACCTACGCGGCCACCGGCTGGTGGACGCCTTACCCCACCCCGCCCACCAGGCAACCTGGGACCACCTCCGCCACGTGATGGCCACCGGCCGGCCGGCCCGCCACGAGAGCTTCAGCCGCGCGCAGGGCGAGACCCGCAAGCGCGCCTGGGCGGTCCGCACCTCTCCGGTCCGCGACCCCACCGGCCGGCTCCACGGCACGTTCACCGCCGCCATCGACATCAGCGAGCAGTACTGGGCCCAGCAACGCCTGACCCTGCTCAACGAGGCCACCACAGCCATCGGCAGCACCCTCGAGCTCACCCGCACCGCTCAGGAGCTCGCCGACATCGCCGTCCCCCGCTTCGCCGACCAGATCAGCGTCGCTCTCCTCGACACCGTCTACCACGGCAGCGAACCTGTTCCTGGCCCGCTCAGCGCCCCGTTCCCCCTGCGCTGTATCGGCTACGCCGCCGCCCTTCCCAGCGGCCCGACCGCACCTCTTGGCTGTACCACCACCTACCCCGCCGGCTCTCCTCTCGCCCATGCCCTCACCAGCGGCCAGCCCGCCATCTACCCG
>NZ_CEVIVD010000146.1:0-11432 GCF_982290655.1 Protofrankia sp. CiP1_Cm_nod3 | reverse complement strand
GCGTCGGCGAACTCCCGGAAGGCGGCCTCCTCGGTGAGCGTCAGCATCAGCATCGCGAGCAGCGGCAGCCAGAATATGATCACAATACCCACCGGGGCGCTCAGGAAGAACGTGAGCAGCATGGAGGTCGGCAGGATCAGGCCGGCCAGGGCCTGGAAGAACGGCATCAACAGCATCTCGGCGGCGAGCACCCGCTGCCGCCAGCCCGGCAGCCGGCGCCAGTCGCCCTTCCGGAAGACCTGGATGAAACCCATCATCCAGCGGGTGCGCTGCACCACGAGTTTCCGCAGGCTTTCCGGCGTCTCCTCCTGGGTGGTCAGCTCGGGATGGTAGAAAACCGCGGTGGTGACGCCGGCCACCGAGGCACGCACACCGAGGTCGCAGTCCTCCGTCAGGCAGGAGACGTCCCAGCCGCCGAGCCGGTCGAGAACCTCGCGCCGGACGAAGACGGTGTTGCCGCCGAGCGGGATGAAACGCGCCTTCGCCTGGTAGCGCAGCCGCGACATGAACCAGATGTAGTATTCCAGGCAGTTACGGGCCCGCCACCATGACGTCCCGCTGTCAGCCCAGTCGACCAGCGCGCGCAGCGTCCCGGCGGATTCCGGCCGCCGCCAGCGGGGGCCGCGGACGTTCATCAGCTGGACGCCGCCCTGAAAGATCCCGGTTCCCGGATGGTGCACGGCCAGTGTGTTGACGTAACCGAGCAGGCCACGGGCGATCAGGGACTCCGCGTCGACGATTCCTATCAGCTCGCCGTGGCAGTGCTTTCGCGCGTCCTCGAGGGAGAGCGGTTTGCTCCGCTGCGCGCCGCTGGGCGTGACAATTCGTACGTTGGGGTACCGGCCGGCGAATTCCTGGGCCACCTCGCGGGTCTCCCGGTCGAGGTCGTCGTCCGACACGACGACGACAAGCTCGAACAGACGCGACGGATAGTCGCCGGCGAGCAGCTGGGTCAGCGTGCGCCCGAGAACGGGTTCCTGCCGGGCGGGCACGATCAGCGAGAAGGTGTACCGGGGGGACTCCTGATCCTCCAGGTCGACGTGGTCGACCCGGTCGGGCAGCTGCCAGCCGTACTGTGCCCGCACCAGCGTCAGGCCGGCGATCAGCAGCATCGACAGCGACACCGCCGTCCAGATACCGACCGCTATGTCTCCGCGACCGCGGTACAGCGCCTGCGCCGTTTCCGCGAACGGCGGCCACGCGGGCAGCAGCAGGACACCGTGCAGAACACGGACGGACGCCGTTGTCAGAGTGGAGCCGAAGACGAACCAGTAACACACCAGCAGGTGCGTGGAAACCACCAGAAGGGCGCAGAGCGCGGCGGCCAGCAGATTACGTGGGCCGGCCTGCCCCGTCGACGGGGAACTGGCCGCCAGCTCCGTCAGCGCGGTGAACAGCAGCCAGCCGACCGATTCGGCCGAGACCCGCGCGATGACGAGCCTGAGCCGGCTGCCTTCGCGCCCGCGCCAGGTGAAGCCGCGGTCCAGGCCCCACAGCAGGCCGGTCGCGGCGGCCACCGAAAACACGTAGCCGGACCGTCCCCAGGCCCCGAAGAAACAGCCGGCGAAAGCCATCAGCGCGACCCGTGCGGCAGCGCTCGTCCCACCGGCCACGATGAGACGCAACTGCCCTGGCATCCTCGTCAGGAAAGCGTGAAGCGACGGTGGCGCGGCAAGCGCCTGGTTGAGGTTCACTGATCCCTACCTGAGTGGTCGGTACGAACGGCCGGCATCGACCGGGCGGCAACGGCCGGGCGGCAACGGCCCGGGACCGGGCACGAGGACCGGGCATGACGGCCCGCTGTTCTCCCGGGCCTCCTCACGGGCGTTCTCCCGGAGCGGTCACCAGCCTCGGCAGATCGGCCGCGTAGTCGGCAACCGTGGAACTGGCGAAATAGAGAACGTGTTGGACGTCGTCGGCGCCGTACGCGGCGACCTGGGCCGCGTGCGCCACGTCGTACTGGCCGCCGGGCGCCTGCCGCGTCCGCGCGAGCGGTATGCCCACGGCCTGCTGCGCGGCGTCGATCTGCGCCGGCGAGCCGGTGAGCCCGATGAACGAGGCGTCGAACTGGTCGAGCCACCTGCGGAGCACCTCGGCGGTGTCCCGCCCCGGATCCGTGGTCACGAAGACGACCGTGAGCGCCGGCCCGGCACCGGTGCCGGCCAGCCGTTTGGCGGCGGCGATGTCGGCCATGGTCGTCGGGCAGACGTCCGGGCAGTTCGTGTAGCCGAAGAAGAGCAGGGTGGCCCGGCCGGCGGTCCGCCGCGCGAAGTCGAAACCGTTCCCGGCGGTGTCCAGCAGGGTGAACGACGGCCGGGAGCGGGAGACCTTCGGGACGGTCCCGTGCCAGCCGCCGGTGGCCGTGGCGACAGCCGCCGGCGGCCGTACCGGCGGGCTGCCGGCGGGGTGCGTGGGCTCGCCCGTGGCGCAGCCGGCGCTGCCGGCCAGACAGACGGCCAGACAGAGCAGCGCCACGGCGGCGGATCCGCGCGGGGCCCGCCTCACGGCGTCGGCCCGGCCGGTGCATCGCAGGGGGGCATGTTCCTGGCCTTTCTGAACGGCTGACCGGATCGGGACAGCAGAGCTGTGCCACGGGCCGCGGACCCGTGGCCCGTGGCCCGTTTCCGGCCATGGACAACAGGTGCGGGCCGACGGGATTTCCGCGCCCGGGATTTCGGCGGGCCGGCCCGGCCGGTCGCCGGGAATCCGGGGAATCCAGGGAATCGGGGAAATCGGGGAGGACTCGCGAGGCCTAGTCGGCGCAGACCGTGGTGCCGCGTGGGGCGGTGCCGCCGGTGCCGGCCAGGTTCTTGGTGTCCGTTCCCGTCACCTTCAACGGCCCGAAGCCGGACTTCCGCAGGAACGCACAGTTGACCGGAGCACCACCGGGGGCGACCTTCGGGACGCAGACGTTCGAGTTGTCGCCGGCGTTCACATAGTTGTGGTCGCAGCCGTCCACCCACAGTGTCGCGGGTGACGGCCGGCCGTTTCCGTGCGGCTGGATCCGGCCGCTGAGATCCCGGTTACCGGCCCCGAGCGTGTGCTTGGCCGCGACCGGCCGGGCATCATCGCCGGCACCGGCCGGCTGGCCGAGAACACCGGCCGCCCACAGGCCGGCGACGAGCAGGCCCACCGTGAGAAACACCGTCGCCGCGCTGAGAAGGATTTTCCGTCGGGTCATCCGACATGCACCCACTTCGCCACGGATGGTACTCCGTTCATATCCTGGGCGAACATCATGTAGTAACCGGCAGGAATGATGTTCGGATTACTCGGGACCGTCACGCTGATGTTCGGCCCGGTGCCGGTTATCGGCAGGTCGACGCTGCGCTGGTTCGGGTCCGACTGGTGGGTCACCGACGCCGGGCGGATCAGCGTGACCCGGCCGATGTTCCCGCTCACGGCCAGGTTCTGCGTCGACCCGAGGTCGAACTGCTCGGCGGCGGCGGTGATGGCCGGCCGCGGCCTCGACATGTACCAGGGGGAGTAGACCGAGATACCCAGGTCGAATGCCCCGGTCGCCGGGTTGTTCCCGATCGACGCCACCCGGCCGTCCGGCAGGAGGAAGGACTCCGAGTGGTACATCCGTGCCAGCGGGTCGGCCGGCATCGGCGTGAGCGTGTTGGTGACCGGATCGTACATCGACGCCTCGTGCACGGCGTACTCGGAATAGTTGTGTTTCGCCCCGCCGGTCTCGAACACCTTTCCGTCGGGCAGGATGACGGCGCTGACATACATCTTGGCCGCCGGCAGGTCCGGCCCGGCCGTCCACTGCGGGTCCTGCTGGCGCAGGTCGATGACGTCCGTGTGACTGGTCGGGCCGAGGTCGCTGTAGGTGTTCCCGCCGCCGAAGTCGGCCACCTTCTGGGCCTGGGCCGGCGGCAGCAGCACCGTCGCGCCCTGGTCCCGGAAGTCGATGTCCCGCAGGCCCGGGACATCTGTGATCGTCCCGGTGGCGATGTCGTAGATCTCCGATCCCGAGGTGTTCGGCAGCGCGTTGCCGAAGGTGTGCGTCCCGGCGTAGAAGAGCCGGCCGTCCGCCATCAGCACCATGTTCGGGTAGAGGCCCCAGTAGAAGTATGTCTGCGGTACCTCGTTGAAGGGCTTCCACTGGCCCTTCCGGGAGTCGAACATCTCGACGGCGACGTTTCCGGAGCCGTTCTCGTTGAGCCCGCCGGTCGCGAACACCGAACCGTCGCCGAGGTTCACCAGGGACGGGTACCAGTGCCCGCCGCCCGGCATGTCGTCGATCTTCGTATAGGTGTTCGTCATCGGGTCGAAGATGTAGCTGATGGCCAGGCCCTTGTAGTTACTGGTCGGCGTCGGGTACTCCAGGGTCCCGCCCGCGAGCAGAATCCGTCCGTCGGGGAGCTGGGTGTGCCCGGCGCAGAAAATGTCCTCCTGGGTGGGCACGTCGACGAACTCACCGGTCGTCGGGTTCCACACCTTCGAGACGAACTGGTTGTTCGTCGCCGCGGCCCCGTCGTTGCCGGAGCCGGCGACGAGCAGCACGTTCCCGGTGCGCAGCACGGTGGCGTGCACCGAGCGCACCGGCGACTGGTAGGGCAGGACCTGCCAGGAGCCCTGGCAGCCACCCGTGCAGCCACCCGGTGGCGGCGGAGGTACCGGCCCGGGATCTCCGCCCCCGCTGTAGCCGGCACGCACCAGCCCGCCGCCGACACCCTGGTAGTACTCGACGGTCACCTTGTGCGTTCCGGCGGCGACGGGCCTGGTCGCTGTGAAGGTGCTCGCCCCCTGGTCCCGCCATTCGTCGATGACGGGGGCGTCGTCGAGATAGACCCGGATTCCGTCGTCGGCCGTGGCCGTGAACGTATAGTTCCCGGCCGCGAACAGCGCGTTTCTGGTCCACCGGACGGAATATCCCGTACCGCCGATGCCACCGGTCCCCGGACCGGTCTCCCCCCAGTCGAACCTGATGGTGCCGTCGCACCGTGAGTCGGCCGGCGGCCCCGTCAGCGCCGGGTTGGCGAAATAGTCGCCGGCCCATTCCTCGGGCGCGCAGGTGACGGCCTTCGCCGGTTCCGGGGCTATGACGACGACGGCGACCAGTTGGACGGCGGCCGTGGCGAGCAGCGCGGCGAGCACGCGACGCCGGCCGGTCCGCCGCCGTTTTCCGGGCCCGGTCACGCCTCGGCCTCCCCCATCGCGCCAGTTCCCGTCGCGCCGGCGGCCGCGTGGCGGCCATCTCGGGAATGCCTGCGGGCCGGCCGCTGGCGCTCGCTGTAGATGATCCTGTCGACCAGCACGTAACGAACGGAGACAGCGACCGCCAGTGTCGCGAACGTGGCTGCCGGAACGCTTGTGTGCCACCGGTCGACGAACAGCCCGAGCAGTGGCAGCCGGATGACGAGGTCCAGGTTGTTCAGCACCGCGAAAGGCACGTACCGACGGGCCCTGGACCGGTTCCCGCCTTCCCAGACCAGCAGGTCGCAGCCGATGAAATTCCAGAGGATGGCAAGCTGCGTGGCGAGCACGGCGGCCGCCATGTAATGCATTCCGGCGTGGTGCAGAAGGGCGGTCCCGGCAATGTTCGGCAGGGTTCCGGAGGCGCCTACGAGAGCGAATCTCGCCGCCCTCGGCACCCGCAGCGAGAACAGCCGCCGGGCGAACCGGACACCCTCCGACACCGACGCGTTCGACTCGCCGGCGTGCCGTTCACCGAAGACGTAGCCGACCTCGACGACACGCAGCCGGCCGGTGCGCACCAGCAGCTCGAGCAGGATCTTGTAGCCGTCCGGGCGGAGCCGGTCGAGGTCCAGCGCGGCGACCCGGACGAGGAAGAAACCGCTCATCACGTCCGAGACACCACGCAGCCGCAGCGGGAAGACGAGCCGGGACAGCAGGTTCGCGCCGGAGGACACCAGCCGGCGCGCTCCGTTGGCAAGCCCCGAGGCACTTCCCCCGTTGACGTACCGGCTGCCGATGACCACGTCGACATCGCCGCTGACAGCCGCGGCAAGCAGCTCGGGAACGACCTCGGGCGGATGCTGGAGGTCGCCGTCGAGAACGACGGCGTAGTCGGCATGGCACAACCGGATGCCCTCGGTGACGGCTCCCCCGAGGCCACCCGCCCGGTGGGGCGCGGGCCGGTGATGGACCCGGACCCGCATCCGGACGGAACGACGCAGCCCCATGGCGATCTCAGGCGTGTTGTCGTCCGAGTCGTCCACGAAGATGACCTCGCTGGGCAGCCCGGCCAGCGCGGCGTCGAGGCGGCGCAGCAGCGGCTCGACGTTCGCCGCCTCGTTCCTGGTGGGCACCACGACCGAGACGACCACCCGTTCGTCCGGCCGGTAACCGGGAAAGGATGTGGTGGGCGTGGCCGAAAGCACCGCCGAGGAAGCTCGCGGCCGTGGCACCAGGTCTGCCAGGTCTGCCAGGTGGGCATCGAAGACACGCTCGTCAGGCACACTCATCCGCTGATCTCCCCTGGTTCGCGGTGGCCGGCCACCGCGGCCGGCCACCGCGTACACGAGTTGCCGCGACCGGTTTCCCGGTACGGCGTATGAAATGTTGGCGCGGCCGCTTCCCGGCATATGCCGTTTCCCGGCGTATGCCGTCCGGTCGGCCGCGGAGTGCGCGGTCGTACTTTTCCGCCCGCTCGGCGGCCGACCGGAGCCCGGGCGGCCGAGGAACGTGCGATCGTGCTCTTTTTCGCGCCCGGGGTCCCACCCGGGTCTCCGGAAAGGCCGGTCCGGCTGGTCCGGGCGGCTCGGCGGCTCCGGGCGGTCCAGGCGGCTCGGCAAAGCCCGGGACACCCGGAGCGACGGAGAACCGAAAATGACGTGTGTTGTTATTGCTCTTCCGGGTCCGGGCCTTCCGCCGGCCGGGAGAATCCGCCGTGCGCGCCGGTACGGAAGAAAACTGGTTACGCGGGCCCGGCCCACGTGAAAAGCATGCCGACCACCGTGGCCCGGAACACGGTGGGCCAGGCCCGCGGAACTTCAGCCCGTTGGTCCGGTCACGGCACGACGACGGCGAAACGAACTAGGAATACAACCCCCCGGATCCACTCCGGTGACGCAAATCGTGATCGGTGTGCAGCGAACGTATCAGGAGACGATCGAGACCTGGACGGCCATCGGTGTGACACGTGCGTGCCGGACGGCATCCAGCAGCGGCGAACGTGCTGTAAAAACCAGCGAAACTACTCTCGGTTATTGCTCGACGTGCGGAAACTACCAACAGTAATCAGTCTTGTTTCCGTAATCACGCACCGATTACAAGCTATGAACCGTGCCACAACAGGCGCCATCGGGCTCCGCACAGACGTTCGCCATGCCCGTTCCGGACGTCCACCGGGCAGGCCACCCCGGAACACCCGTGGGAAGACGGGCACCACGCACCACGAATGCACCACGACATGCACGGCGGCATGCACAACGACATGCACGGCGGCATGCGGTGACATGTGGCGGCACGCACGGCGGCAGGACGGATTTACGACAGTCTTGCCCAGTCCAGGCCGTCCTCGAGGAACGCCGCCATCGGCTTGACCGGATCGACGAGCCAGCGCTCCGGCGGCGCGCCGAGCCGGCCGGCGCGGCGCGGCGAGCCGGCCGGCTCGGGCAGGCCCTGCCCGCTGGACAGGCCACGGTCGGCCAGCCAGGCGGCGAACTCCGGAGCCGGGCGCAGCCCGAAGAGGTCCCGTACCCCGATCGCGTCGTCGACGCCTGTCGTCCCCCGGCCGGCCGCCTGGCCGGACCCGGTCGCCTGCCTGGGCACGGGACGGCCGGGAGGCACGCCCGCCGCGTGGTTGCAGCCGGCGGCGGCCAGCAGCATCAGCAGATCGTCACCGGTGTTCCGGCCGTCGTCGGCCCGGCCGGCGCAGAAGACGTCGCAGCCCATCGGCAGGCCCAGCAGCTTGCCGACGAAATGATCCTCCAGCCCGGCCCGGATGACCTGTCGAGGATCGGACAGATGGTCCACACCACCGAACCCGACCACGGAGTTCACCAGAAAAGGATCGAAGGCACGGGCGACCCCGTACGCCCGCGCGGAAATCGTGAGCTGGTCCAGGCCGTGATGCGCCTCCACCGGGAACGCGCTGCCCTGCCCGACCGCGAAGTACATCACCTGGTCGCCGACGAAGTCACCGGCCCGGTCCCGATGATGTTCGAGAACGGCCCGCCGGCCGGCCTCCAGCAGGTCCAGCTCCACCCCGAAGGCCCGGTTCGCGCTTTCCGTCCCCCCGAGCCGGCTGAACAGCAGGTCGAGGGGCGCGCCCGCCTCCATCGCGGCGAGCTGGGTGACGAGCCGCCCGAGAACGCAGGTCTGGGTCGGCACCTCGAGCTGCCTGACGAGCGAGCCGAGCCCACGCAGGGCCCGCTCCAGCCGGGCGGCCGACTCCATGGACGTGTCCACCTCGAGCACGGCGTCGCCGCGGCCGGACATCAGGCCGTCCAGCGCCGGCAGCAGGATGCCCTCAAGGTCGTCCAGCGGATGGTTCAGGCGGACGTGTACTCCGAACACGCCTGTCTCACCCATGGTGTTCCGGCAGCGGGTGACCGTCCGCAGCGGTTTCGCGGCGATGACCAGCTCCCGGTCACTCATGATTTTGGTGACCGCCGCGGCCACCTCTGGCGTTATCCCGCCGGCCAGGCCGGAATGCCACCGCACGGGAAAGTCCGGCCGCAGCACCAGATCGCGGAACTCCCCGACGGTCAGGCAGGACAGTGCGCCGAAGCACTCCGCGTCGTGGACACCGACGATCAGGTCGGTGACGGCGTCGTCGATCAGCGGTGTCGCGACGATCTCCGACAGCCGGACGTCGGCGAGCGCCTGCCTGGCCGCCAGCCGTTCGGCCGGCGAGTACGCCGCGAGGCCCGCCATCCGGTCGCCGGCCTTCTCCTCACCCGCCTTGGCGAACAGTTCCGCCAGATCCGCGAACACGTACCGCTCACCATGCACGACCGAATGGAAACCCACGGCCCATCCTCTCTATGCCGGTTTATGCCGGCCCCGGGTTGCGGCCACCACTCCCGGCTCCGGGAGCATCGCACGGCCGCTGACGGCCGACGACGACAGCCATACGCCGAAGCGCTGACGGCCCGTGACATCAGCCCCGATCTTCGGCGTCACCGGCCTCGATCACGGCACTCAGCAGAGCATCGACGTCACTCGCCGTGGCAGCCGGGTTCAGCAGGGTCAGCTTGAGGTGGACCGAGCGGTCCGGCCCGAGCTCTGTGCGTCCCACGACGGCCCGGCCGGAGTCCAGCAGCCGTCGCCGCAACCGGGCGTTGATCCCGTCGACGTCGACGCTACCGGCGGCGGGGCCGGCGGCGGGGCCGCCACCGGTGGCAGCTACTGGCAGATAGCCATCGGCGGCGGCGGCTGGCGGACGGTCGGTGGCGGCTGGCGGACGGCGGGCGGCGGCGGCTGGCAGATAGCGGAAGACGACCGTGCTGAGGGTCACCGGCGCGGCCAGCTCCAGGCGCGGATGGGCGCTGATCCGCGCGGCGGCGTGGCGGGCCAGGTCATGGCAGGCGTCCACCAGCCGGCCGAGCCCGTGGCGTCCCAGCGCCTGGAGCGTCACGGCGATCTTGAAGGCGTCGGCGCGCCGGCTGGTGCGCAGCGAGCGCCCGAGCAGGCTCGGATAGCCGGCCAGCGTGTCGTCGGCCGCGTTGAGGTAGGCGACCTCGTCCGCCAGCGCCGCCCAGCCGCTCGCGTCCCGGGTGAGCAGGACCCCGGCCGCTATCGGCTGCCAGCCCAGTTTGTGCAGGTCGAGGGCGACCGAGTCCGCCTCGGCGATCCCGTCGAGCAGCGGGGCGAGCCGGTCCGACAGCAGCGCCCCGCCGCCGTAGGCCGCGTCCACGTGCAGCCAGGCGCCGTGCGCGCGGGCCACCTCGGCCACCGCCCGCAGCGGGTCGATCGCGCCCACGTCGGTCGTGCCGGCGGTCGCGACGACCACCGGGGCGAGCCGCCGGCCGACGCGGCCGGCGTCGTGCCGGGCACGCGAGACCGCGGTGTCCAGGGCGGACGGGTCGAGCCGGTGCGCACCGTCGGTCACGACCGGTACCACCGCGTCCGGCTCCAGGCCGAGCACCGCGGCGGCCCGTCCGATCGAGAAGTGTGCCGCGGACGAGCAGAACACCCGCACGGCCGGCTGCCCCAGCGCGCCGGTGCCCCCCACGGACGCGCCCGGCGGAACCGGGCCCGAGGGAGCCGGGGCCGGCGGAAGAGGGCCCGATGGGGCCGTGCCCGGCGGAGATGAGGCCGTGCCCGGCGGAGCAGAGCCTGATGGAGCCGGGGCTGATGGAGCCGGGCCCGAGGCGCGGAGGGTGTCGCGGGCCAGCATCAGCGCGGTGAGGTTGGACGCCGTGCCGCCGGTGGTGATCGCGCCGGTGGCCACGGCGGGATCGAACCCGACCAGCCCGGCGAGCGTGGCGACGACCTCGGTCTCCAGCGCGGTGGCCGCGGGCGCCTGGTCCCACGAGTCCAGGGACGGGTTCAGCGCCGAGACCACCAGGTCGGCGGCGACGGCGACGGCGAGCGGCGGGCAGTGCAGGTGGGCCGCGCAGGCCGGATCGGCCGGATCGACCGCCCCCCGCGCGAGCATGCGGGCGAGCCCGGACAGGGCGGCGGACGCGCCGATCCCCTCGGCGGGAAGCGTCCAGCGGGACGGGACGGGACGCGCCCGGGCCCCGGGTGCGCCCGAAGCATGACCGGGGCCGGCTCGGCCCGTCAGCGCGTCGTGGACCCAGCCGGTCACATCCGCCGGCCCGCCGGGCGGCAGAGGGCCGCCGCGAGCCGTCGTCCCGGCCGCGAGCCCGTCCAGCGCGATGGCCACCAGCGACCGCAGCCGGTCGACTCCACCGGCCCCACCTGCCAGCCCGGCATCGGCCAACCAGGCATCCGCCTGGTCGGCGCCGGCCGGCACAGCGCGGCCCAACGCGCCACCAGCCGGCACAGCGCGGCCCAACGCGCCATCGGCCGGGGTGGCGTGTCCGGCGTCAGCAGGCGCGGCGGACGAACGGCCGTCCCCGGGCGGGATGGTCACGGTGCCGTCCCGACCGTCCCGGCCGGGTGACCGGCCCCAGTGCGCCGCGCGCGCTCCGCGAGCCCGAGCCCGAGCCCGTGGCCGTGGCCGTGGCCGTGGCGCAACTGCGCCGGAGCGACACATCCCACTGTTGTGACTGGCGAGTTGACGTCCAGCATGAACTTAGGCTTACTTAAGAACATGCGCCATTCCAACGACGGACCGGCGAAACCCACCGCGCTCCCCGTCCCCGACGCGATCCCCGGCCGTGCCAGCACCAGCGGCCACCCCATGAACGGCCGTGTCGCCGGCCTGGTCCCTGGCCTGGTCCCTGGCGATGTTCCCGGCAACCATCGGCGGGCCTGTGCGGCGCCGGCCGGCCGGCCCGGTCGGGAAGCCGTGGCATCCACCCCGCACCCGCCCACCGCCCACC
>NZ_CEVIVD010000145.1:0-11556 GCF_982290655.1 Protofrankia sp. CiP1_Cm_nod3 | reverse complement strand
GTGAGAGGTGTGTGCGGGTGGGGCAGGTGGTCGCCAGGCCGTGGCGCGACCCGCCGCGCCGGGTGATGAGAGGTGTGGGCGGGTGGGCAGAGGGGTGTCGCCAGGTGGTGGCACTGCGTCGTAGCGTGAGGAGGCTGTTGATGTGTCTGGGGATTCCCGGGCGGCTTGTCGAGATCGTCGACGCGGAGCGGCATCTCGCGACGGTCGACGTCAGCGGGGTGCGGCGGACGATCAGCATCCGGCTGGTCGCGGCGGACGGCCCCAGGTCGGGGACTGGGTGCTGGTGCACGTCGGGTTCGCCCTGGCGGTGATCGACGAGGCCGAGGCGACGCGCACGCTCGAGGCGATGGAGAAGCTGGGCGCGGCCTACCAGGACGAGATCGAGGCGTTCGGCTCGTCCGCGATCCCCTGACCGCCGCGCTCGCCGCGCTCACCGTGTCGGCCGCGCTCGCCGTGTCGGCCACGCTCCTCGCGTCGGCTGTGCCCGTCGTGTCGGCCGTGCCTGCCCTGCTCGCCGTGTCCGCCTGGGCCGTCGTGTCCGCCTGGGCCGCCGTATCTGCCGGGATCGTTGCGTCTGCCACGCCTGCCGCGGCCGGTTCCACCGCTGCCGTACAGATCGTTCCGGCTCGCCGGCCGTAGCCGTCAGCCGTCACCGCGAGGAGGATCCGATGCGTTTCGTCGACGAGTTCCGCGATCCGGCGGCCGCGCGTGCGCTGGTGGCCGCCATCACGGAGCTGGCCGGGACGGACAGCTACGCGTTCATGGAGGTGTGCGGCGGCCACACCCACACCATCTACCGGCACGGCATCCAGCACCTGCTGCCCGAGTCGGTGGAGCTGGTGCACGGGCCGGGCTGCCCGGTGTGCGTCATCCCGATGGGACGGGTCGACGACGCCATCTGGCTGGCCGAGCAGCCGGGGGTCATCCTCACCTCGTTCGGCGACATGATGCGGGTGCCCGGTGGCCGCGGCAGCCTGCTGGAGGCCAGGGCGCGCGGGGCGGACGTCCGCTTCGTGTACTCGCCGCTGGACGCGCTCGGGGTGGCCGTGGACAACCCGGACCGGCACGTCGTGTTCTTCGCGGTCGGGTTCGAGACCACCGCCCCGTCCACCGCGGTGACGCTGCTGCGGGCCCGGGAGCTGGGGCTGACCAACTTCAGCGTGTTCTGCAACCACGTCACGATCATTCCGCCGCTGCGGGCGATCCTGCGCTCGCCCGGCCTGCGGCTGTCGGGCTTCATCGGGCCGGGGCACGTCTCGACCGTGGTGGGCAGCCGGCCGTACCGCTTCGTCCCCGAGACGTACGGCAGGCCGGTCGTGGTGGCCGGCTTCGAGCCGCTGGACATCCTCGCCGCGGTCGCGATGCTGCTCCGGCAGATCCGGCAGGGGCGCTGCGAGGTCGAGAACCAGTACGGCCGGGTGGTGCGCGAGGAGGGCAACCCCCAGGCGCTGGCGCTGATGGTGCGGGTGTTCGAGCTGCGGCCCCATTTCGAGTGGCGTGGGCTGGGCTTCATCGCGCAGAGCGCGCTGCGGCTGACCGACGGCTTCGCGCGGTTCGACGCCGAGCGGCGGTTCGACATGCCCGGCGTCCGCGTCGCCGACCCGAAGGCGTGCCAGTGCGGGGAGGTCCTCAAGGGCGTCCTCAAGCCGTGGGAGTGCAAGGTGTTCGGCACCGCCTGCACGCCGCAGACCCCGATCGGCACCTGCATGGTCTCCTCGGAGGGCGCCTGCGCGGCCTACTACACCTTCGGACGGATGGCCCTGCGGTGAGCGCGCCCCGTGACGAGGACGGCGCGCGGATGTTCGCCCGTTACGCCTACGCGCCGAACGAGCTCGGCTACTGCGGCCCGGCCGACGCGCCGCGGGCCCTGCTGACCGCCGGTGCCGCCGGTGCGACGGGTGCCGCGAGTGCGACCGACTCCGCCGGAGCTGGCGGAGCTGGTGCCACAGGGGGTGATCTGCGGGCGTTGGCCCGCCGCTTCCACGGAGCATGGCCGTACCTGCGGATCCTGGCCCGGCTCACCGGTATCGACGACCCGCTCGACCGCCGGGTGGTCGAGGCGTACTGGCTCGGCGGCGGCGTGTCGGAGGCGGTCGACCCCCGCGAGTTCGGCGCGGCGCTGCTGGCTGTGATCGGTCCGCAGGCCGGGTGGTACTGGCGGCACCTCACCCCGCAGATCCTTGACGAGGTCGCGCCGAACCACTGCTTCCACGTCTTCGGGGTCTACCCTTGGTCCCGGCTGCTGGACTCGCCGGACCCCACCTGGCCACTGCACGTGCTGGACAGCTGCCGGATTCGCTGGGGGCAGGTGACGGAACGCGACGGCGATCATGTCGTGGTGCGCTCCGCGGGCCTGACCTGGGAGAACGGCGGGCTCGGGCTGTCCGGGCCCCGGCCGCTGCGGGTCGCGCTCGTCACCGGCGGTGTCAGCTTCGCCCCCGACGTGCGACCGGGGGAGTGGGTCGCCCTGCACTGGGACCGGGTCAGCGGCCGGCTCACCGACGGGCAGGCCACGACGCTGCGCCGCGACACAGTGACCCAGCTTGAGCTCACCAACCGCCGGCTGGCCCGCACCCGGGAGGCCGGCCCGGCCGGGGAAGCGCTCACCCGACAGGTGCGGGACGACGCCTGACGGGTGGCGCGGCGGCGCTGCCCATGACGTCCGGCCTCCGGCCTCCGGCTTCTGGCCTGCTGTTGCTGCCCGCTGATCGCCGCTGCCCACCGCTGGCGGTGGGCTGACATGGGCTGTGCGGATCGGTTGACATGATTGGTCCAACCATCATACCGTTCTGTCAACAAAATGTGACATAGGTCAAAGCGTTGCCTGGCGCCACCTGAGATTCTTCCGAGCGGATGGTCATCCGCTGGTCATCCGCGTCGCGTGAGCACGGCGCTCGTCCACGGGGTTCCCGTCGCGGGGGTCGACGCCGGCCTGGGGAGCGATCGCTCGAGCGAACTCGGGAACGTCTCCCGCGAGCGGTGGGCCAGGCCAGCAGACACCATCCACGTCCGCTGTCCGCGCACGAGTACTCACAACCCTGAGGAGAACGATGAGCGAGACCGCCACCGATGCTGGTCTGGACGCTGCTCTGACCGTCGCCGAGGAGTTCGTCTATCGGGCCGAGCTCAGTCCGCCGCTGGCGGTCGGAACCGGTCCCTTCGGAACCCGGCTGTTCTTCGGCTTCGCCGGCGGCCGTGTGACAGGCAGGCGGATCAACGCCGATGTGCTGGCGGACAGCGGCGGCGACTGGGTCCTCATCGGCCTGGACGGTTTCGGGCGTATCGACGTGCGGGGCCTGTGGCGTACCGACGACGACGCGACCATCTACGTCCAGTACACCGGCCTCGTCGAGATGAACGAGGCCGTCGGGACCGCGTTACAGACCGGTGGCACGACCAGCCACACCGACCAGTATCTGAGTATCACCCTTCGGTTCGAGACCGGTGACGAGCGATACGCCTGGCTGCAGCGCCGTGTGTTCGTCGGCCGTGGGCGTCTTGTCAACGGCGCGATCGAGTTCGGTGTCTTCCGAATCGACTAGCCGAATCGACTAGCCGAATCGACTGGCCGAATCGACTGGCCGAGTTGACAGGGCGAGTCGACTCGGCCAGTCGACCGGGCGTGACCGACCGAGATTCACCCGGGGCGGGTGAACGGGCCTCTCCGGAGGGATTTTATCCCGATGGAGGCACCAGGTTGACCCTTATGAGGGGAGCGTGCCAGAGCACGGAAGATTATGGTCGGACGCGTAGCGCATGCCTTGGGAGGCGTTGTGACCCTGACGGGTGCTGAAGATGCCGATGTCGTCATTGTTGGCGCGCGACTTGCCGGTACGGCCACGGCGGTGCCGCTTGCGCGGGCCGGGCGAAAAGTGATCCTGCTGGACAGGACGAGTTTCCCGTCGGATCAGCTGTCGACGCACGTCCTGGTACCCAGCGGGGTGTCGGAACTGCAACGCATGGGCGCGCTGCCGCACATTCTGAAGCTCGGCCCCGCGCAGGCCCGTTATCTGGGTGTCACGGTCGGCGATATTCGTTTACGTGAGCGTTTCGCCACGGTGGACGGGATCGACTACGGGGTCTGCGTTCCGCGGTACGACCAGGACGTGTGCCTGGTCACCGCCTGCCGCGAGGCCGGTGCCGACGTACGTGAGAAATCCGTGTTCGAGGACGTGCTCTGGGAGAACGGTCGAGCCGTCGGTGTGCGCTACCGGCACGACGGGCGGAAGTACGAAATCCGGGCCAGGCTCGTGGTCGGTGCGGACGGCAGGCAGTCCAGGACCGCGGCGGCCGTCGGCGCCTGGACACCTTATCGGGGGTCGAAGAACGGGCGGGGATTCGCCTTCCGCTACATGGACGACCCCGCGGTGGACACGATCCACCACGAGATCTACGGCATATACCGCAGTGGCCCGCGCATTGTTCTGACTCTGCCGTCAAGCCCACGCGGACGCCTGCTCGTGGTGTTCATGGCCCCGGCGGACGACATTCCCCGTTTCCAGCAGGGCGGTGAGCGGTTCTGGCAGGAGGCCGTCGCCGAGGAGCCCGAGGTCGCGGAGCGGATCAGCGGCGCCCAGAACGTAAGCCAGCTCCGGTCGACCAGAAAACTGGCCTCCTACTACCGGCGGTCAAGCGGACCCGGGTGGGCGCTGGCGGGTGACTCCGGGCATTTCAAGGATCCTGTCGCAGGTCAGGGACAGCGTGACGCCCTGCGTCACGGGCGGCTTCTCGGCGAGGCGGCCAACGCCGTCCTCGACGATCGGGCTGCGCTCGACAGAGCTCTCCGTGCGTGGGAGAAGAACCGGGACGACGACACACGCAGCAGCTATCACTGGGGTAACCGGGAGTCCCGTCCGGACGCTCCCTCCGCGCTGATCCGCGAGGTTCTGCGGACGTTCGGGGACAGGGGCGAGGGCCGGCCGGACTTCAGCGACACCTTCAACCGGACGCGGAAGGTCGAGCACGTGATCGGGCCGTCAAGGATGGTGCGTGGCCTGGTCCGGGCGCTGGCCGCCCCCGGTGCGGACCGCCGCGGCATCCTGCGGGAGGTCGCGGGCGAGATCCCGACGGAGCTCGCCATTCGCTGGGAAACCCGGTTCGGCGGATTCCGTTACGACGGCTGGGCGCCGTCCGAACGGCCGGGCTGGTCGGTGGGGGAGCCACCCCGGCCGCGGACGGCCGAGGCGGAAGCCGCGCCCCAGCCGGCATCGTGAGGGCTGTTTCTCGTCCATGGGCGTGCGGCTTCGCGGGGCCGGGGCCGGCACGCCGGGACGTTCGACCGCTGCGGCGCCGTGAGGCGCGCCGACCAGGTCCGAGCGCAGGTCAAGACGGTCCCGCACGGCGCGTTCCGGTTCGCTGAACCGGTACGCGAGCGCCTCGCGCACCGGTACCAGCGCCGCCGCGGCACCGGCGAGCTGCCACACGTTGGCCAGCCGCTCCGGCGCGGCGAGCGCCTCGGCGTGCTCCCGGTCGTCACCGACCCACGCCCGGAGCACCACGATCGCGTACGGGCGATCGCCGTCGCGGGTCGGGGTGAACCGCTGCCGGTAGAGCCGCAGCCCTTCGACGGCCAGGGCCGGGTCGCGGAAGCCGGCGGTCATCGCGTACGGGAGGCCGACAGCGGCGGCCGTCCGCGCGGCGGACGCGCTGGAGCCGAGCAGGTACACCGGGGGCAGCGGCACGTCGTCCGGCGGCCCCGACGAGGACCTCCGGCGCGGAGACCGCCCGGCTGGCGGTGCCGTGATGTTCCGCGACCCAGTACCTGGAGTAGCCGGCCGTGTCGAGTTCCCTCGCCACCGCGACGGAGTCGTGGATGGCCTGCCGTGGGCCGGTGTCGCGGCCTACCGGCCCCTGGTCGAGCACGGACAGCGCGGTCAATCGAGCTCCTCGACTGGCTCTGGTGGGCTGGTGGGCTGCTGGGCCGGGCGGCCTTTTCAGGGGCGGCCCCGCCCAGCACCGTACCGCTGTTCCGTTGTCTTTTGTATTACGTGTTCCAGAACAGTTCTAAAGCCGTACCAAAATGATGGCCATGTCGCCCGCCAGGCCTCTTGTCCGGCTCTTCGGCCGACTGTAAGATCCGCCCAGTCGCAGGCCGCGTAAAAGACCGGATCCGGTGTCGGCCGCGTTATTCGTGTCAGCTTTCGTGGAGGCCGTGTTGTCTGGTGGGGGCACTGCCGTGTCGGCTTTTCCCGAGTGCCGCGCACGCCTTTACCAGCCGCCACGACCGTATCGACGTGCCGGTATCAGGAGATCTTTTTCCGGTGGCCGTACCGGTGGTGGTGCCAGAGACACCCGGAAAGTGTGGTGAGCCGTGGCAGGTCACGCTCCGCTTCATCTCGCCGTCGCGCTGGAGGGTGTCGGCTGGCACCCGGCCGCGTGGCGTTTCGCGCCGGTGCCCGCGCGCGAGTTCTACCGGCTGCGCTACTGGGCCGGCCAGGCCGCCGAGGCCGAGCGCGGTCAGGTCGGTGACCAGCTCGGCCCTGATCTCGCCCCGCCCGGCCGCGCGGCCCAGAACGCCGAGCAGCACCCGGTGGGCGGGCACGAACACGCGTTCGTCGGCCAGCGCCCGGCAGTCCCCACCGGCCTCGGGTCTCCTCCGATCTTCCGTAACCTCTCCCGTCCTTTCCCGCTGCCGACGTCTCACTGCCAACGGAGGGCTGATGGCTGCCTCGCCCAGTGGCGCGCCCACCACCATCGCTGCCGCCGAGGCCACCGGCTCGGCTCCGCGCGGCCGGCCGGCGCTGCTCCTCACCGCGATCGCGGTGAGCCAGCTGATGGTGGTGCTCGACGCCAGCGTGGTCAACATCGCGCTGCCCGACATCCGCTTCGACCTCGGGTTCTCACCGACCGGGCTGTCCTGGGTGCTCAACGCCTACACGCTGACCTTCGGCGGGCTGCTCCTGCTCGGCGGGCGGGCCGGGGACATCCTCGGACGCAGACGCGTCTTCCTCGCCGGGGTCTGGCTGTTCACCCTGGCCTCGCTGCTGGCCGGGCTCGCGCCGAACGCGGGAGCGCTGGTGGCCGCGCGGGCCCTGCAGGGCGTCGGTGCCGCGGTCGCGTCACCGACCGCGCTCGCTCTGATCGCCACCAACTTCGCCGGGCCGGCCCGGGCCAGGGCCATCGGCGTCTACGGCGCGGTGTCCGGGGCCGGCGGCGTGGTCGGGATGATCCTTGGTGGCGTGCTCACAGAATGGGCCTCCTGGTGCTGGACCATGTTCGTCAACGTGCCGATCGGAGTGTTCGTCGCGGCGCTCGCGACCGTCCATATCCGTGAGTCGGACCGGGCCGGCGGACGCTTCGACGTCACCGGGGCACTGCTGTCCACCCTCGGGGTCACCGCGCTGACCTACGTCCTGATCCGCAGCTCGTCCGGCAGCTGGCCCGAACTGCTGACGCTGACCGTGGTGGGTGTGCTGCTGCTGGTCGCCTTCGTGGCGGTCGAGCGGCGGACCGAGGCGCCGCTGACCCCGCTCGCGCTGTTCCGCAACCGCAACCGGGTCAGCGCGAACCTGCTGCTGCTGCTCGGCGGGTCGATCTTCGCCATCTTCTTCTTCGTCACCCAGTTCCTGCAGAACATCCTGCGGCTGACCCCGTTCCAGGCCGGGCTGGCGTTCGTGCCGTGGGGCATCGGGATCTTCGCGTTCTCCCACTGGTGTCCGGGCTGTCCGAACGGTTCGGCGCCAAACCCGTCCTGATCGTCGGTGCGACCGCCACTCTGACGGCAACCGTCTGGCTCACCCGGATCACCGAGCACAGCTCCTACCTCGCGGCCGTGCTCGGGCCGATGACGCTCTTCGGCGCCGGCATCGGGCTGCAGTTCGCCCTGGTCACCCGGATCGCGCTGGCCGACGTGGAACCCGGCATCGCCGGCGCCGCCGCCGGGGTGCTCAACGTCTCGCAGCGGCTGGGCGGCTCGATCGGGCTGGCCATCCTGGTGGCGGTGTTCGGCGCCGCGACCGCCGGCACGGCCGGCACCGCCACCGACGTCGTCCACGGCTACCGGATCGCGTTCTACGTCGGCGTCGGCTACACCGCGACAGCGCTCGCGCTGGCCGTGTTCGGGCTGACCGGTGCCAGGAAGCCGGTCACGCGGCCCGAGCTCGCCGGCGAGAGAGCCTGACGGATACCCCGCCCACATGTATCCCGACCACGCCGCTGGTGCCGCGTCAGGCGAAGCGGGCTCCGGCCCGCCGCACCGTCGTCATCCACATCCGTCCCGTCCTGCGCGCGGGACGGGGCTTCATCCGGCAGAGGACAGGGCTGTGGAAGTCGTGAGAGAAGCCGTGAGATTCGAGTTGCTGGGCCCTCTCCAACTGGTGAGCGACCGGGACGGTCCGAGGACGATCAGCGCGGCCAAAATCGAGACCCTGCTCGCCGTGCTTCTCATCCGCGCGAACCGCCCGGTCTTCTCCGAGGAGCTGATCAGCGAGATCTGGGGTGAGGAACGGCCCCGCCGGGCGCGCGCCGGACTGCACGTCTACGTTTCTCATCTACGTAAGATGTTCGCCCATTTCAGGGTGCGCAACGCGGTGATCGTAACGCACCCGCAGGGCTATCTGCTCGCGGTCGACGAGGCTTTGCTGGACACCTGCGAACTACGGGTGTCGCATGCCCGCGGGCGGGAGAACCGCATGCCTGATCCGGAGCGGGCGCTCGTCAGCTTCACCGCGGCGTCGCGGCTTTTCCGCGGGCCCGTGCTGGCCGGGATCGGCAGAGGCGCGACCACAACCACTTTCGTACGGTGGGCGGAGGAGATACGGCTGGAATGCCTGGAGTCGATCGCGTACTGCCTGCTGCGGACGGGACGCCACCGTGAGCTGGTGGGCGACCTGACGAACTGGGTCGAGGAGCACCCGCTGCACGAGGCCTTCCGGGAACAGCTGATGCTCGCGCTGCACCGGTCGGGCCGCCGCGCCGAAGCGCTCAGGGTGTTCCAGCACACCCGGCGGGTACTACGGGACGAGCTCGGGCTCGAGCCCGGTGAGACGATGCGCCGACTCCAGAACGCCATCCTGAACGACAGTCTCGACTATGCCGTGACGGGACAGGTCTGACTTCTTTCCCGCCCGGCTGCGTGGCCGCCCGGCTGCGTGGCCGTGTGGACCGGTGGCCCTGCCATCCCGACGTCGTGGATCGCCCTGTTTGTCTCGACTGATGATCGGATCCCTGTTGCCGGGCGCTCCCAACATGAGAAATGCTCAGGCTGCCAGCGGGGAGACGCGAGAGGAGGGCCGATGGGAGGCGCCGTACCGTACATCGCCCACCGTCCCAAGCGGGCTGACGGAAGACGCAACTACGACGCGATCCTCAGCGCCGCGCGCAAGGCGTTCGACGCCGCCGGTTCCGACGCGTCACTGGAGGAGATCGCCAGCCAGGCGGGGGTCGCCATCGGCACCCTCTACCGGCACTTCCCGACCCGGGCCTGTCTGGTCGAGGCCACGACCAGGGACGGTCTGCAGGCGCTTGTCGCGCGCGCCGAGGGCATGCGGGCCGACGGCGTCGACCCGCTCCACGCGCTGACGGACTGGATGGCCAACGCCATCGAGCACTTCAGCACCTTCCGGGGGCTGGTCGAGATCCTGACGCAGAGCATGTACGACGAGGGCACACCGTCACATGCCGTGTGCATGGCTATGCACCGCTGCGGGGCGGAGCTGCTGCGGGCGGCTCAGGACGCCGGCCGGGTCCGCGCGGACCTCACCCCCGAGGAACTGTTCGACCTGCTCGGCGGCGCGGCATGGGTACGGGAGAACGCACTGCCCGACAGGGACGGCAGCACTCGCTTCCTCCACCTGATCCTGGCAGGCATCACCGTCCGGGACCGCTGACAGTGCACCGTCACCAGGCTGTCACGGGCCGCTGGCCGGTCGCGGTCAGCCGCCGGCGGCCGGCTGACCGAACTGATCCGCATGCGCCGGGGTTACGCTGATCGCCGCGGGGCGACGTCGGCAGGTGTCGGCGGGCGACAGCACTGGCGGGGCGGCGAGGCGGCGTGGACGAGCAGCGGGAGAATGGTCCGACGGGTCAGGCGAGCACCACCCCGCCCGTGGACGCCGCCCTACGCGCCTGGGCGGTCACACATGCCCGCACCGTGGGCCGCACGGGTGATCCCGCGAGGGTCTCACCCCTGTCCGACGACGCGCGGCCGGCCGAACCAGCTCCCCGGCGGGACGAGCCGTGGGCGCCAGGTGATGTCGCTGTCGCCGAATCGTCGACCACCCTGACCGGTGGCCATACCGGCCCGGTCATGTCGGTGGCGTGGGCGGCCGAGCGGGACGGGCGGCTGCTGCTTGCCACCGGTGGTGAGGATGCCACGGCGCGGGTGTGGGATCCGTTCACCGGCACCTGCCTGCACACCCTCACCGGCCATGCCAACGGAGTCTGGTCGGTAGCGTGGGTGACCGACAGCGACGGACGGCTGCTGCTTGCTACCGGCAGTGAGGATACGACGGTGCGGGTGTGGGATCCGTTCACCGGCGCCTGCCTGCACACCATGACCCGCCGTCCCACCCGTAGCGTCATGTCGGTGGCGTGGGCGACCGGCGGTGACAGTCGGCCGTTGCTCGCCGCGGGCAGCCGCGACGCCACGGTGCAGGTGTGGGACACCCTCGCCGGCAGCTGCCTGCGCAACCTCACCGGCCACACCGACGGGGTCAACTCGGTGGCGTGGGCGACCGGCCGGGACGGCCAGCACCTGCTCGCCAGCGGCGGCGGCTACGACCGCACGGTACGGGTGTGGGACCCCCTGACCGGCACCTGCCTGCACACTCTCACCGGCCACACCGGCGGGGTCGACACGGTGGCGTGGGTGACCGGCCGGGACGGCCGGCTCCTGCTCGCCAGCGGCGGCGGCGACCGCACGGTGCGGGTGTGGGATCCGGCCAGCGGTGCCTGCCTGCACACCCTCACCGGCCACACCGACGGAGTCGGTTCGGTTGCGTGGGCCGCCGGTGGTGACGGCCGGGCTCCGCTACTCGCCTCCAGCAGCTTCGACGGCACGGTGCGGGTGTGGGACCCGGTCGGCGGCACCTGCCTGCGCACCCTCACCGGCTATCCCGGCCCGGTCTGGTCGGTGGCGTGGGCCGTCGGCGGGGAGGGCCGGCTCCTGCTCGCCACCGGCGGCGGCGACGCCACGGTGCGGGCGGTGGAGGTGCCGCGCCTGTCGGCGTCCACCATGGCCACATCGTCCACGGGCACATCGTCCAGCATGGTCATATCTTCGGTGCCCGCGGCTGTGGGCACGGCCGCGGCGGCGCTGCGGACCGCGGCGGCCGGGCTGGTCCTGCTGGGAGCCGGTGGGCTGTGGCCCCCACTGTCCCTGCTCGCGGACCTGGTCACCCTCACCGGCAAGCCCATCGCCGCCCCCGTCGGCACCGATCCCACCACTGTCGGTGGTGGCCCTGCTGGCGGCCGTATAACCGGCAGCGGCCGTAACGGCGTAAGCGTCGCTGGTAGCGGCACCGCCGACACCGGCGACGGGGAAACCACCGAGGCGGCCATCGCCACCGATACAGGGGCTCACGCCTTCTCTCGCCCAACCGGCGTCGCCTCTCGCCC
>NZ_CEVIVD010000144.1:0-11648 GCF_982290655.1 Protofrankia sp. CiP1_Cm_nod3 | reverse complement strand
CCGGCGGCGGGCTCCTGGACCAGCGTCAGCGCGGGGGCGAGCGGCCGGGTGAAGACCGGCTGCGGCGGCGGCGGGGCGGCGGGCTCGGCCGGGGCCTCCGGCGCCACCAGCGCCCGGGCCGCGTCGTCGTGCGGGCGGACGCGGCGCACCACCGGATCCCAGGTCCAGCGGGCGCAGCGGCTCTCCGAGGTGAGCTGGACCAGCCAGATCCCGTCCACCCGGCGCCAGGCGTCCCACTGCGCGTTCTCCGGGTCGTCCTGCGCGGCCTGCAGCCGCGCGTCCACCACCTCGCCGAGGGGACGGCCGGGTGCGCCGCCGGGATCCTTCGGCAGCAGGGCGGCCCGCGCCTCCTGCACCACCCGGGCCCGTTCGGCGAGCACCGGGCCCTCGTAGCGTTCCACCCGCTCGACCGCGATGCCGGCGACCCGCGCGACCTCCGCGGTGGTCTCACCGGCCCGCAGCCGGGCCTGGATCTCGCGGGGGGTCAGCGCGCTTTCCTGGCGTACCTCGCTGCGCCGCGCGCCGCGCAACGTGGCCCGCAGCCGGTCGTCGACCGGCACCCGGAACTTCTCCGCGTCGGGCCCGCCGGCGGCGTCGGCGAGCACGAGGTAGCCGCCGTCCTCGCTGAGCGCGACCGCTCGCAGCTCACGCATGGCGCCTCCTCATCGGCGTGGTCCGAGTCTGCCACAGCGCGTTCGGTGACGACAGGTAGGTGACGATAGGTGCCTGGGCTGCCGAGAACCCACCGTTCATGCCTACAACCACACCTTGCCATCGGTGCGCCTGTGGTGTCCCACCTCGCCGAGTCGACACGCTCTGCCGGAGTTGCCGGTATGGCGACACTACCCACTTCTGGAGACGACGGTAGCCGCGGGGCCACTTTTTGGAGAGAAACGGGCGCCGCGGGCTACATTTCGACGGTGGCGCCCGTGGGACGCCTTTCAGCCGGCCAAGGCGCCCGTGGGCGCCTTTCAGGGGCGACGGCCGCCGGGAGGCCTGGTGGCGGGCGGGCGCCGGCGCGCGGGCCGGGCCGTCGCCTTCGGCCGGCCCTGGTCGCCGGCACCGGCGACCAGGGCCGCGCCGACGATTCCGGCCTCGTTCTGCAGCTGCGCCGCGACGACCTTCGTGTTCACCTCGAGGTAGTCGAGAAAACGATCAGTTTTTCGGCTGGCGCCGCCGCCGATGATGATGAGATCCGGCCACAGCAGCGCCTCAAGCGCGTTCAGATAGCGGGTGACGCGCTTCGCCCACTTCTCCCAGGAAAGATCGTCGCGTTCGCGGGCCCCCTCGGACGCCCTCGTCTCCGCGTCGCGCCCACCGATCTCCAGATGGCCGAGCTCGGTGTTGGGAACGAGCTGCCCGTGCAGGAACACCGCCGTGCCGATACCGGTGCCGAAAGTCGTCATGATCACGACGCCGCCGACGTCCCGGCCGGCTCCGAAGGCCATCTCGGCGACGCCCGCGGCATCGGCGTCGTTGACCACGGCCACCCCGCCCGGGCTGCCCGGCAGCGCCGATCCCAGGGCCGCCGCGACGTCGGTGCCCACCCAGACCGGGTCGATGTTGGCCGCGGTCCTGGCCGCGCCGCCCTTGATGACGGCGGGAAAAGCGGCCCCGACCGGGCCCGTCCAGCCGAAGTGCGCCACGACCTCCGCGACGGTCTTGGTGATGGCCGCCGGTTGCGCCGGCTGCGGTGTGGGCAGCCGGAAGCGGGGCGCGGTGAGTGTTCCCTCGTCGATGTCGACGGGTGCACCCTTGATACCGGTACCGCCGATGTCGACACCGAAGACCTGCATGTCGCCTGTGTCCTCCTGTTACCACCGGCCGCCGATATCTCTGACGCGGTATCCACCATGCGCGGCGCGCACAGTGCTGCGCCGTGCCGTCGCTGGCACCGCTGGCACCGCTGGCACCGCCGTGCCAGCGACGTGTGTGCCAGGCCCTGCGTGCCACCCCCGTGCCCACTCCACCATAGATCCGCACACCTCGTCGGCCTATCCGGGTGTGACACCGATATTCGGGGGCGCATTCCGCCGCGGCGGCCGGCCGGCGGCGGTAGGGAGGATCATCTCCGGAGCGCTTCGGGCCGGCGTCCACGCGGCCGGGCTAAGCTGGATGGGTGCGCCTGAGCGATTCCCATGGCCGGGTGGCCACTGATCTCCGGGTTTCGCTGACCGATCGCTGCAACCTGCGGTGTTCCTACTGCATGCCCGCCGAAGGCCTGGCCTGGCTGCCGCGGGCGGAGATCCTGACCGACGACGAGATCGTCCGGCTGGTGCGGATCGCGGTGACCAGGCTCGGTGTCGACGAGGTCAGGCTCACCGGCGGCGAGCCGACGCTGCGGCCGGGCCTGGCCGGCCTCGTCGGCCGGCTGGCGCGGCTGCGCCCCCGTCCCCGGCTGTCGATGACGACCAACGGCATCGCGCTCGTGAGCATGGCCCCGGCGTTGCGCGCGGCGGGCCTGGACCGGGTGAACGTCTCCCTCGACACCCTGCGCACCGACCGCTACCAGGCGCTGACCCGCCGGGACCGGCTCGCCGACGCGCGGGCGGGGCTGGCCGCCGCGGCCGCCGCCGGGCTGGCACCGGTGAAGGTCAACGCGGTGCTGCTGCGCGGCGTCAACGACGACGAGGCGCCCGACCTGCTGCGGTGGTGCCTGCGACAGGGCTACCAGCTGCGCTTCATCGAGCAGATGCCGCTCGACCCCCAGCACTCCTGGGACCGGGCCGCCATGGTCACCGGCGCGGAGATCCTCGCCGGGCTGCGTGGCGAGTTCGTCCTCACGCCGCTGCCCGGCCGGGGCAGCGCGCCCGCCGAACTGTTCACCGTCGACGGCGGGCCGGGCACGGTGGGGCTGGTCGGTTCGGTGACCGCGCCCTTCTGCGCCACCTGCGACCGGGTCCGGCTCACCGCTGACGGGCAGGTCCGGTCCTGCCTGTTCGCCCGGGAGGAGACCGACCTGCGTACCCCGCTGCGGGCCGGGGCCGACGACGCGCACCTGGCGGCGCTGTGGGCGCGGGCGGTCCGGGGCAAACGGGCCGGGCACGGCATCGACCAGCCGGCGTTCACCCAGCCGGCGCGGCCGATGTCGGCGATCGGCGGATGACCGGCGGCCGGGCCGGGACGGGCTGGGACGCGGTGGTGCTCGCCGGCGGCCTGGCCCGCAGGCTCGGCGGGGCGGACAAACCGGCGCTGACCATCGGTGACCAGACCCTGCTCGAACGCGTCCTGGCCGCGGTGGACGACGCCCGGCAGGTGGTCGTGGTCGGCCCCCGGCGCCCGGTCGCGGTGTCGCGGCATATCGTCTGGACCCGGGAACGGCCGCCCGGCGGGGGACCGGTCGCGGCCCTGGCCGCCGGCCTCGGGCTGGTGGGCGCGCCGTTGGTGGCGGTGCTTGCCGCCGATCTCCCGTTCGTGACGGCGGGTGCCCTCGACGCGCTCGTGCGGGCCGTCGACGACGATGCCCAGGGCGGTGCCCATGGCGCTGGCCATGCCCAGGGTGCTGATCATGCCCATAGTGCTGGCCGCGACGGTGACCAGTGTGATCGGCGCGGTGGCGTGGTGCAGGGCGCCCTGCTGGCCGACCCGGCGGGCCGCCGGCAGTACCTCACCGGCGTGTGGCGGACGTCGGCGCTGCGTGCCCGGTTACCCGTGGTCACCGCTGGCGTTCCGATGCGATCCGTCCTGGCCGGTCTGCCGGCGCGGGTGCTGCCCGCCGACGCGCGTGCCACGCTGGACTGCGACCGGCCCGCGGATGTCGAGCGGGCGCGCCGCTGGGCCAGGATGGACCGGTGAGTTCTCTTGACGACTGGGTGGTCGACGCGGCCGGCGCGCTCGGCCTCGACCCCGGGATCCTCGACGTCCAGGAGGTTCTCGGCCTCGCCCGAGAGGTGGCCCACGCCGTGGCACGGCCCGCGGCTCCGCTGACCGCCTTCCTTGTCGGTCTGGCGGCCGGCCGTGCCGGCGGTGATCCACAGGCGGTCCGGCTGGCCATCGACAAGGTGCTCGCCCTCGTCACGGCCCGCGCGGACGGCGACGGCCAGGACGCTTAGCGCATCCAGGCCGGGTTGTCCTCCAGCAGCCCGCGCATGTCGATGACCATCGTCTGCATGGTGAACGGGTCGTCCACCGCTGACAGGCGCGGCAGCACCGTCGTGGCCATGTCGGCGTCGACGTTGGGGCCGGGGCCGGCGGCGCCGGGCGCGGCAAGGCCGAGGGGACCGGTCCGGGCCTGGTCCGGCGCTGGTGACCGGCCCCGGGCGGTGACGATCACTCGGTCCAGCCCGCCGAGCGCGAGGATCAGCGCGAATCCCGGCAGCGCGAAGAGCGCCGGCCGCCACGCGGTCAGCGCCACGACGGCGAACACTGCCACGACCGTGCACGCTCCGATCGCGTGGCGTTGCGCGGGTGGCAGCGCCGGGACCTTTCGACCATGTCGGTAGTGCGCCACGAGCTCAAGTGTGCCTCTCGCGGACGAACCCGCCAAAGCCCGGCCCGTCCGCCGTGGCCGGGCAGCCCGTCCGCCGGGCGGCTGCGACGGCCGGCCGCCGGTGGACGAGGTGTCATCCCCCCGCGGGGGAGCAGGCAGGAGCCGACCCGGCCCGCGTCGGAGCCGATGTGTGTCATCCCCCCGCGGGGGAGCAGGCGGGACGGGACGTGGCACAGGACGTGGTGGACGCCGGCACGGGCACGTCGGTGAACAGCGGCCGCAGCCCCTGGGCACCTGCCTCGGCACGGGCCTCGATCGTCCACGCGATCACCGTGCGTTCCCGGCCGTCGCGGGCGGCGACCAGCCGCTCGGCGTCCCGCCAGGCGTTCTCCCGGGCGGCGACCAGCGTCGGGACGAGGGCTTCGCGGTCGGTGCCGAGCCGGTCCGCGATCTCGTCCGGCAGCGAGCCCAGCGGGCTCCCCGGCTGCGTGAGCAGGGACACCGCCACCTTCGCCAGGATCTCGTTGATCCGGTCGTGGTCGCCCTTGTGGCTGCTGCCGTCCGGGCCGGTGAGGCCCATGGCGGCGAGGACGAACGGGAGGTCGCGGGTGATGTGCGCGTGCATGCTGAGCACCAGGCCGCCGGCGGGGCTGCCGGCGGGATCGCCGGGGGTGGGTGTCGATGCCGTGGCGAAGGCGGTCCGCCACACCGGTGGCACCCCGGCCGGCCTGCCGTCGGCCCATCCGTCGAACGCCCGGAAGTAGTACTCGGCGAACAGCGCGGCCTCGGCGCGAACCCAGGCGGGGTCGGCGAAGTAGCCCGGTGTGGCGGCCGCGTCGCGGAAAGCCTCGGTCGTCCGCAGGTAGACCAGGGCGAAGAGCGCGCGGGGGTCGCAGTGGTCTTCCAGTGGCCGCAGTCGATTACGCATCGTAGTTATTACAGCGTCCGTGCACGTTGCCGAGCCGGTCGCGCAGGGTGGCGGGAACGCCGTCTCCGCCTGTCGCGCCCAGGCGTAGGTGGCCGGTGTCACGGCCTGGCCGGTCGGCACGGTCGCCCGAGCGGGTATGGCAATGATCGATAAGCCGGCCGTCAGAGATATAATGATTGCGGTGCGTAGCCGACTCATGGGTCTCATAGTAGCCTTATGACTACTCGAAGTATTTACAATCGCGGGATGAGTCGCGATACTGCTGCGCCATGTCCTCCAATGGTCACACTTCGCGTGAGATGGCTACGCTGCGCAGTTCGTTGTATCGTCAGGGTGCTGGCGGCGAACCCGCTCATCGCGGCCCGGCCGAGGACGATCCGACGGCGGCGGGCCCTGCCGGTGCCGAGGGCCTCGCGGGCGCGAGCCCGCCGGCCGCCGCGGACGGTGCCGCCCGGGACATCCTCGACAGGCTGCCCGAGATCGTCTTCCGGACCGACGCCCAGGGCCGCTGGACCTATCTCAACCCCGCGTGGACGGTGGTGACCGGCTTCGAGGTCGAGACCACCCTGGGGAAGCACTTCCTCGACTACGTGCACCCGGACGAGCGCGACCACACGGTGGCGCTGTTCATGGCGGTGGTGGCCGGCGGTGCCGGCCACTGCCACCACGTGACCCGCTATCGGACCAGGGGCGGCTCCTACCGCCGCGTCGAGATCCGCGCCAGCCTGCTGCGCGGCCTGGACGGCCGGGTCGTGGGCAACCTGGGAACGATCATTGACGTGACCCGCGGCCACCTCGACGCCGAGACGGTCGGCGAGCACACGGCGCTGCTGGAGCTCGTCGCCGACGGCGCCCCGGTCGACGATCTCCCGATGGGGATCCTGCTCGTCGACCGCGCGCGCCGGATCCGCCGCGCGTCGCCGGTCGTGGACCGCCTGACCGGTGGCCGGCTGCGGGCCGGTGACCCGCTGGAGCGGCTGGCCGGGCTGCTGCGGCCGCGCACCGGCGCGGCCGCTCTGGATGGCGAGTGGGGGCTGGTCGCGACGGCGATCCGGACCGAGCAGCCGCAGCACGCCTACCTGAGCCTGGCCGCCGGGCCAGTGACCGCTGGGCCAGTGGCCGCCGGCCCAGCGGCTGCCGGGCCAGTGACCGCCGGGTACCCGCGGGAACGGGCGCTGCGGGTGTCGGTGATCCCCGAGGCCGGGGAGTCCCAGGACCTGCTGGCGGTGGTGCTGCAGGATGTCACGGACCTGCGGCAGGCCGAACGGCGGCAGGCGGCCGTCGCCTGCCTCGGCCAGCGCGCGCTCGTCGGGACGACGGTCGGCAGCCTGCGCCGGGAGGCCGCCGAGGTCGTGTGCGACACCCTGGGCGTGCCGTACTGCGAGGTGCTGGGACCCGTCGCGCAGCACGGCTCGGTCATCGCGAGGGTGCTGGCCGCGGACAGCCCGGTGGTCGTCGACCACGGCGTGACACCCCTGGGCGTGTCGCTGCCGGGCACCTCCGACGTCTTCGGTGACGTCTTCGGCGACGGCTTCGGCGGGGCCTCCGGCGGAGTTGGTCAGATCGCCGGTGTCGCCGCCCGTATCGGAGCTGCTGGCCGTAGCTTCGGCGTCCTGGTGGCGTACACGACGCATCCACGGGAATTTGCCGCGGACGAGGCGGACTTCGTCCAGTCGGTCGCCAACGTGCTGGCCGCGGCGATCGAACGGCACAACGCCGAGCGGAAGGTCCGCCGCCAGGCCCTGCACGACCCGCTGACCGGCCTGGCCAACCGGATCCTCCTGCACGACAGGATCTCCAGGGCGCTGGGGGAGATCGAGCGGGACGGCGGCCGGCTCGCGCTGCTGCTGATGGACCTCGACCGGTTCAAGGAGATCAACGACACGCTGGGCCACAACGTGGGCGACGACGTGCTGCGCGAGGTCGCCGTCCGGCTGGGCCGGGCCACCCGGCCCAGTGACACGGTCGCCCGCCTCGGCGGGGACGAGTTCGCCATCCTGCTCCCGTCGGCACCGGGGGGTGCCGCCGACGCGCTGGCGGCCGCGGGCTCCATCCGGGCGGCGCTGGCCGAGCGCATCGACGTCGGCTCCCTGCCCCTGCACGTGGACGGCAGCATCGGGATCACGCTTGCTCCCGACGACGGGCGTGATCCCGGGACGCTGGTGCGCTGCGCGGACGTGGCCATGTACCGGGCGAAGCAGCTCTCCCTCGGCGTCGCCGTCTACGCCCCGGACGCCGACCAGAACCGCCGGGAGCGCCTCGAGCTGCTCGGCGGCCTGCGCTCGGCGATCGCCGGCGGCCAGCTCGTCCTGCACTACCAGCCCAAGGTGGACCTGCGTACCGGGCGGACCACGGCGGTCGAGGCGCTGGTGCGCTGGCAGCACCCGGCCCACGGGCTGGTCGAGCCGGGCCGTTTCGTCCCCTTCGCCGAGCAGAGCAACCTGGTCAAGCCGCTGACCCGCCGGGTGCTCATGCTCGCGCTCGACCAGGCACGGTCCTGGTGGGACGCCGGCCGGCTGCTGCCGGTGGCGGTGAACGTCTCCGCCCGGATGCTGCATGACGCGGAGCTGATCTCGACCGTGCGGGCGGAGCTGGACCGCACCGGCCTGCCGCCGCGGGCGCTCGAGCTCGAGCTCACCGAGAGCGCGGTCATGGTGAACACGCGCAACGCGATGAGCGTCATCACCCGGTTACGCGGCGAGGGGATCAGGATCTCGGTGGACGATTTCGGGACGGGGTACTCGTCGCTGGCCTATCTGCGCGATCTTCCCGTGCACGACCTCAAGATCGACAAATCGTTCGTGGTGAATGTGGCGCATCGCACCAAGGACTTCTCGATCGTCCGGTCGATCATCGATCTCGCCCATAATCTTGATCTGCGCGTGGTCGCCGAGGGTATCGAGTCGCGTGAGGTCTGTAGCCTGTTGCGCGATCTGGGGTGCGACGAGGGGCAGGGCTTCTATCTCGGCCACCCGGTGCCGCCCGCGGATCTCGCGGCCTAGCATGGCCGCAGGCCTGGGCGCAGGACGAGGCCAGGGGGGACGGGGGGCGAGTTGTCCTGGTGCTGGCGCTGGTGCCGATGCCGACGCGTGCGCGCTGCTTTCCCGGACACTGCTTTCCCGGACAAGGTGTCACGCCGGCGTGCTGTGCTGCACCATAGGCTCAGCCTCACTACATTCTGGAGGTCGGCCGTGGGCAGGGGAAGTCGTACGCCGCTGGGGCGCGCCATGCCTGTCGTGTCCGCGCTCCTGGCGGCCATCGTCGTTCTCGCCGGGTGCGGCTCCGGTCGCTACGAGTACGTGACGAACAAGGGCGCGGGCACGTTTCTCAAGATTCCCAGCTCCTGGCAGCACCAGCCCATGCTCGGGCCGGCCTTCGTCGGGATAGACGCCCGCAACGTCTCTCCCGACGCCGCCCGGGTGCTCGCCTCCCGCGAGTGGGTGGTGGGGATCGACGCGGCGGCGAAGTTCGACGACAAGAACCTGCTGCTCCCGGACGCCCCGGAGCCGAAGGGGTTCGTCCAGGTCCGCCAGCTCCTGCCGGAGGAAGCGGCCACGCTGTCCACCAACGACCTGCGTAACCTGCTCATCTCCATCGACGACGCCGAACGGGAGCAGACCGAGGAGATCCGGCGGGATCCCGAGGGTGCCCGGCTGGCGCCGCACTTCCTGCTACTGACCGACGAGGCCGTCCGCAAGGACGGCGGTGTGCACGGCGTCCATCTGATCTACCAGCTCCGGGTGGACACCGGTCTGGTCACCATCGACCAGACCAGTCTTTTCGACCGGGATCAGACGATGCTCTACCAGCTCGTGTTCGCCTGCTCCGCCTGGTGCTACGACAAGCACGGTGCGCAGATCAACCAGGTTCAGACATCGTTCACGATCAAGCCGATCACCTGAGATTGAAGACCATGAATCAGACCTCGTCCGCGCAGCAGCCTGTGCAGCCGCCCTCGCAGCCGTTCCAGATCGCTCCCGTCGACCCTCCGCCGCGGCAGTCCGGGCCGGTACGCAAGCGGCTGGTCCTGTGGGACAGGGTGAAGTTCCTCCTCCTGATCGTGGCGCTGTTCGCGTTCGTGGTGGCCGCGGCCATGTCGGACAACCCGATCATGGCCTTCTCCGACGCCCTGCGCGAGCAGGCGTTGACCAGCTGGTGGCTGGTCGCGCTGTTCGCGGTCGAGATCGTCCGCCAGGTGCACATGTTCATCGGCGAACGGTTCTCGGCCTACTACGTCTTCTGGACGGACCGGGTCTTCGGCCGCTTCGAGCGTCGCCTGCTGCGGTTCAACGACTGGAACCGCTACCGGATGAGCCGGGCCCTGAAGTGGGTGGCGACCCTCGCGGTCGCCGCCTTCGTCTACGCCCGGATCCGGGACGACTCGATCTTCAACGCCGTCGTCGCCCTCCCCGGTGACATCTGGGGCGCGATGCCGCTCGTGCTCCAGCTCGTCCTGTTCATGGCGATCGCCATCGGCCAGTTCGTGGCGATCTTCTGGTTCCTCTCCCGCGGCGGTGTGGACGTCTACTTCCCGGAGGACATCAAGACCAGGTTCACCGACGTCTGGGGCCAGGACCACGTCCTGTCCCGGGTCAAGGAGGCGGTCTTCCACCTGGAGAAGCCCGAGGAGATCGAGAGCCGGGGCGGTTACGTGCCGGGCGGCATCCTGCTGTGGGGCCCGCCGGGCACCGGCAAGACCCTGATCGCGGAGGCGGTCGCCGGCGAGACCGGCAAGCCCTACGTCTTCGTCGACCCCGGGGCGTTCCGGGCGATGTTCTTCGGCGTCGGCGTGATGAAGGTCAAGGGCCTGTTCCGCAAGCTGCGCAAGCTGGCCCTCCGCTACGGCGGTGTGATCGTTTTCTTCGACGAGGCCGACACCCTGGGCAACCGCGGCCAGCTCGCCGGCGACTTCGGGCGGGCGGCCCCGGCGGGCATGGCCGACGTCCCTCTCTTCGGGCCGGCCGGTACCTCCGCCCTCGGGTCTGCCGGCTTGGCGCACTCCTCGTGCAACGGGCTGGCCTACGCCAGCCACGGCAGCCGCCGGCAGCTCGCCGAGGCCCAGTTCGTCGTCCCCGGCGGCGGCGGTGGTGGCCAGTCGAGTTTCGACGGGACGCTGCAGGCGCTGCTGACCGAGATATCAGGCCTGAAGAAGCCCCGCGGCTTCCTCAACCGGGTCGTCCGCCGCGCCCTGGGGATGCGGCCGAAGCCGCCGCCGAAGTACCGCATCATGATCATGATGGCGACCAACATGCCGCAGTCCCTGGACGAGGCGCTGCTGCGGCCCGGCCGCATCGACCGCATCTACAAGGTCGGCTACCCCAGCAAGGAGGGCCGGGTGCGGACCTTCCACGGCTACCTGTCCAAGGTCCACCACAACGTGGCGCCCGAGCAGGTGGAGCGGCTCGCCGTGATGAGCCCGTACGCCACCGGCGCGAGCATCAAGGACATGGTCAACGAGGCGCTGATCCAGGCGATCAAGTCGGACCGGGATGTCGTCACCTGGCCGGACCTGCTCAAGGCCAAGGCGATCAAGGAGCACGGCCTGCCCGACGACCACGAGTACGTCGAGCGGGAGCGGCACAGCGTCGCCCTGCACGAGGCCTGCCATGCGGTGGTCATGTACCGGCTGCAGAAGCACATGGCGATCGACATGGCGACCATCGAGCGCCGGGGGGACACCGGCGGCTTCGTGGCCCCGGTGCCGCTGGAGGACAGGTTCGTCGACTGGCGCTCCGAGGTCGAGATCGACGTGATGACCTTCCTCGCCTCCATCGTGGGCGAGCGGATGTTCTTCGAGGGCGACCACACCCAGGGCGTCGGCGGGGACCTGCACGCCGCCACCGAACTGGTCGCCCGCAGCATCGGCCGGCACGCCATGGGCACCACGCTGACCTCGCGTCCCGCGCTGGCCTCGGGCCTGGGCAGCAACCCGGCCTATTCGGGCAGCAGCCCCGGCTACCTCGGTGGCGGGTTCGTCGAGGAGGTGGAGACCAAGCTCCAGGAGCTCTACGTGCGCACCGAGACGATCCTGGAGGCCAACCGCCGGGAGATCCTCGCGGTCACCCACGCGCTGGAGACGAACAAGACCATCACCGGCGAGGACGTGGAAGCGATCATGGAGGGCACGCCCGGCCCCACCGTGGACGGGCGTCGCTACCACGAGCCGAACTTCCTCGCCCTCGCCGAGGAGTACCACTCCAGCGCGGTGCTGGCGCACCGCGGCCAGCGCGTCGAGCAGCTGCGGCTGCCGGACCTCACCGGCAGGGCCGCGGCCACCCCGGCCTCCGAGGG
>NZ_CEVIVD010000143.1:10750-12132 GCF_982290655.1 Protofrankia sp. CiP1_Cm_nod3 | reverse complement strand
CGCCTTCACCGGCCATCGCTCCTCCGGTTGGCCGACCACCCAAACCCCCGCCGCCTCCAGGAGAACCACCGGTACGTCCGGAGGCGGCGGGGCACCCGGACGGCGGCAACCCGGCGGGGCGTGCTCACGGCCCTTCCCCGTCCGTGGACGCCTCCTCCCGGGGAGACGGTGCCGCCTCCGTCTGGCGCAACAGAGCGATGCCGGCCCGGGAGCTCCAGGTGCCCGGGGCCTCCGGGATGTCAGTGGGGCCTGTGCCGCCACGTTCTCCTGATGCACACGTTCCTGATGCACACGGCGTCCAGCTGTATCCGTTTCCGCCGCCGACCGCGTTCCCGGCCGAGGCCTCCCCCCTGCCGTCCATGCCCCCTCCCGGTGCGGTCTGGCCAGCGCCACCGTCGACACCGACGGCACAACCGTGGAAGACACCAGGGCTGCTGGTCCGGCTTTCCGGGCGAACCGCGGCGAGCGACGCCCTCGCGGCCCCGGCTCCCGGCGACGACGGCCTGCCGCGGACGGATCCGCCTGACGACAACGCACTGTCCACCCTGCCGGCTCCACTGCCACAGCCAGTTTCCCAGCCGCAACCAGTTTCCCGGCCGCTGGCAGCGCCACCCGTGCTGCCGGCGGCGCTGGCGTCGTCACCGGCGCGGCCAGCGCCAGTGACGACGCCAGCCGTGCCTGGCGAGCTGTTCCGAGCGACCGACGTCGCAATCCGGATCATGGGAGAGATCGCCGTCGAGGCGCCGGGGCCCTGCGATCCGGATCGCCGGGAGTTCCTGACCGAGCTGGTGGTGTACCTGGCTCTGCATCGCTCAGGGGTACTTTCCAGCGCTCTCAGCGCCGTGCTCCTGCCGCCAGGGACTCCTGACGACGTGCTCAACGACGAGCTCGAGCATGTCGCCGGCTGGCTCGGGAGTGACAACGAGGGCCGCCCGCATATCACGGTCAGTGATAACGAATGCTGGCGCCTGACTGACGACGTCCGGTGCGACTGGGATCTTTTCGTCGCCTACACCCATCGCTCCGCCCAACCGGAGACGGACGCCGAAGACGATCTTACAACAGCATTACGGCTGGTCGCCGGACCACTGTGGACAAATCTGCCGGCAGGCCGCTACCGATGGCTGGACTCAGGCAGGATCAGGACGATCACCTCCACCGCCGTCGTCGATGTGGCCCACCGACTTGCCAACTTGACGCTCGGTAACGGCGATACCGTTACCGCCATCGCGGCGTGCCGAACGGGCCTGCGCGCGGCGCCAACAGCCGAGATCCTGTGGCGAGATCTACTACGCACAGTAGCAGCTCGCCATGACCGCAAGGCCCTGGAGGCGGTGATCAACGAGATGTACCAGATGATCGCGCCATCACGGACCGGCCTC
>NZ_CEVIVD010000143.1:0-10272 GCF_982290655.1 Protofrankia sp. CiP1_Cm_nod3 | reverse complement strand
CGTGACGCTGCGGGGCTGCGCGAACAACGTGGCGAGAAGCAGCACACCAGCGATCGCGGAGGTTCCGACCAGGCTCGGCTGCCCGGCGAGGACATAAGCCTTCCAATGCAGCTCCGCGGGGGCGAACACGACGACGCCCATACCACCGACGAGCAGGCAGAAGACTGTCCACCGGCCGAAGGTCCAGCCGGCGGTCCAGCCCCGCCAGCCCAGGACGACGACCAACGCTGCGGCGGCACCCGTTATGATCAGCCACCCGCCGACGTCAAGCGAGGAGCCGAACTCCTCCTGGGCGAAGCCGAGCTCCGCGACCGACATGACGGACAGACCGGCCACACATCCGGCCGCGAAATCACGCCAGGCACCCCGGCGGTTCCCGGCCACCAGACCGACAAGCATCACCGGCAGCGCAAGGAACGCCACCGTGAACTCCCCGAAAACGTCCCATATGTCGTAATAACCGATAATCGTCGGTATCCGCGCGGTGTTGGCCCGCGAGATCACGGGGATGGCCGTAAGCACAGCCGCCACCAGCAGAACCGCCAGAACTGGCACCGGCATTGGCGACGAACGGCCGAAGCGTCCCTGCTGGGGTGGCCCGGGTGGAGTGAGGAGCCCACGTCGGTCCGCTCCGGGCGGTGGAGGCTGCGGCGGGGGCGGCACCGGGGGCTGCGCATTCCAGAGAGCACCCTGGACGGGCTGTTCCTCGGCCTCCCACGGCGGGAGCGGAGGCCCGACCCGGGTGTGGCCCGTTTCAGGCGATGGCGGTGGGGTCTGCCATCCTGGCCAGCCAGCTGCCTGACCGTGGCCGGCGGATGGCCGAGACGGCCCGAACGGACCGGCTGCCGACGCGTCATCCAGGCCAAGACCACCGCGGATGACACGGGTAGCGACCCGTTCGGCCTCGGTAACGCCGTAGATTTGCCTTCCGGTGAGGCTGGCCACCGCACCAACGGCGGTGCAGCGCTGTGCCGGCGGCTTCGCCAGCGCCCAGGCGACCACGGAGGCGAACGGCTCCGGAACCCCTTCGAGATCGGGAGCGTCTCCCAGGACCCGGGCCATCGACGCCGCCGGTGTCCCGGCCGCGAACGGATGCCGGCCCGTCGCGGCGAACGCGACGCAGGTACCCCAGGCGAAGATGTCGGCGGCAGGCCCGGCTCGTTCTCCGGAAAGCTGCTCGGGAGCCATCCAGGCGATGGTCCCGATGCTGAAGCCGGTTTTCGTGTTCATGGTGGCGTCCGAGAGCCGAGCGATGCCGAAATCGATGACCTTCGGCCCGTCCCAGTCCATGATGATGTTCGCGGGTTTGAGATCGCGATGCACCACGCCAGCCGCGTGGATGACGACCAGGGCCTCGGCAAGACCAACGGCAAGGCTCATCAACGTCGGGCCGTCCAGACGGCCGCGGCGGCGTACCGCGTCCGCCAGGCTCACCCCGTCGACGTAGGCGGTCGCCATCCAGGGGCGAGGAGCGTCCACATCAGCGTCCAGGACCTCGGCCACAAAAGCGCCACGGACGCGCCGGGCAGCGGTGACCTCCTGGCGAAAACGGGCCCGGAACTCGGGATCCGCCGCCACGTTCAGGTGCGGAAGCTTGATCGCTACAGGCGTGTCATCAGGAGCGAAGGCCTGATAGACCACGCCCATTCCACCTTCGCCGAGACGGCCGTGCAGCCGGTAGGGCCCGACAGAACGCGGATCGTCAGCAGCCAGTGGCGCCAGCACCGGCTCCCCTCTCGCCAGCCCCCATCACGAGCGGAGAGTACCCGACCGGACCAGCCCGACCCACCTTCCAGTCAGAAACCAGCCAGACATCCGACGGCCCTCGACACGTCCGCGACAGGGCCATCACCGAGGCTGGACGGACGAAACGGACAAAGCAGGCGCGAGGACCGCCACCGTCGCGGCAAGAGCAACCACAACGATCATAGCGGCACGCAGGCTGATCATTTCTGCGAGCCCTCCGACGATCGGGGGGCCTATCAACCAGCCGACATAACCAAAGCTCATAACCCTGGCAACAGCGGCCCCAGCGGACGGGGACCGACCGGAAGCACGAATGCCAAGCCGCCCTGCCGCCGATATCGTCGACGGGACGACACATGCCATTCCGATACCAATGATGCCAAAACCCACGATTCCGCCAGGTACGCCGATAGCGGTGTCCGCGACGGCCAGCGCGGAGAGGAACACGACACTCGTGGCCCCAGCCGAAACCCGGACCAGGCAGGCGGCCCCGACGGCGGCCGTCACCCTGTCCCCAGCCAGCCGCCCGACCAGCATCGTCCCCGCGAACAGGACGAAGCCGATGCCCGCGACATCCACGGACGCACCCGTCACATCCCGCAGGTAGAGGGTGCTCCAGTCCGCGGCCACACCCTCGCACAGGAAACTCGACAGGCAGATGAAACAGAGCATGTCAAGCGGACGGCCGGCCCCCCGGCGGATGTTCAGGCCATGCCGAAAACCGCGGGAACCCCGAGAAGCGCGCGGAGCGGACACCGCCTCGGGTGTCCGCTCCGCGGCCGTGCCGACCGCTCCGGATCCCCCCGTTTCCCCGGCGTCCCCGCTCTCATCGGCTCCCTTCCCGGCATCCTCGCCCTTCTTGTTCCTGGTCGGCTGGTTTTCCTCGTGCTCCTCGACAGCACCGAGCAGGGAGACCGGAGCCGACACAGGAAATACCGGACAATCACGATCATGAATTGGCACCACGGACTCGGTCATCACGACGCCGACAGCCGTATCCGTAATATTTCCGCCGTCCCGGCCGGTCGTGTCACCGGCAGCCCTGCCACTGACGGCAACATCTACACCCGCCACGTTATCGATACTCCCGGTATCGGCGACATTTCCCGCCACCGCCGGGTTCCTCGCATCCATCACGGGCGCACGACGCACGATCAGTGCATCGTCAGGAGCGGGCGCGTCACGCGGCAACATCATCAGAGTCGGCGGAAGACCGATGACGAGCCCGAGCGCGCCGACGCCGGCGAGCTGCCAGCCGAGCGGCGTCTCCGCGGCCGCGCCCGCCGCGCCCAGGGCCGCTCCGACAAGCGCACCGCCCGTCCACGCCGCGTGCAGCCCCGACATGATCGGACGCCCGTAGCGTCGCTCCACCTCGGTGGCCTGAGCGTTGACCGCGACGTCGAGCCCGCTGCCGCTGGCCCCCCAGAACGCAAGCAGCACGAACAACACGGGCAGGCTGCCGGCACCACCGATGAGCACACCGGCGGCGCAGTACAGGACAAGACTGACCCGGATCACGGGGACACTGCCGACACGCCCGACGAGAAGACCAATGGCCCACATGATCAGAACTGCGCCGGCCGGTGCTCCAAGTAACGCCAGCCCGAGCTCGCCCTCACTCAGCGCAAGCGACGCTTTCACCTCAGGGATGCGAGGAATCCAGGCCGCGAAGACGAAGGCATGAACGAAAAGGCCGGTCGCTGTTGCGACCCGAGCCGCCCGGGGCAGGGCGCCGCCCGGTGGTGACATCTCCGGCAACGGCTGTCCAGACACCACAGGAAGCGTACCTTCCGGCTTCTGCCCGTCCGAACGGAGCGCGACAGCCCTTCACGATTCATACATCGACGGCCCGCTGGCCACCCCGCGGCATTTTCGTGCTGACAGCCCGCTTTCCGGCCGAAGCCGGCGAGGCAGACTCGACGGATGAGGCTCGTCCTGCTGGCCGACACGCATGTGCCGTTCCGTGCCCGTGACCTGCCGGCCCCGGTGTGGGCAGCGGTCGACGACGCGGACACGGTGATCCATTCCGGCGACTGGGTCGACGTCGCCCTGCTGGAGCGGCTCCAGGCCAGAACTCCGCGCCTGATCGGCTGCTCCGGCAACAACGACGGACCCGAGATCCGCAAGCTGCTACCGGAGGTGGCACGTGTCGATCTCGACGGAGTCCGGACGGTGGTCGTGCACGAGACCGGGACAGCCACCGGCCGGAACCAGCGGGTCAGCGCCATCTACCCCGACGCCGGCCTGGTCGTCTTCGGCCACTCGCACATCCCCTGGGACGCCACGGTCCACCGGACGGGCGGCGCCGGACCGGTCCGGCTGCTCAACCCCGGCTCCCCGACGGACCGCCGCCGCCAGCCACACCACACGTTCATGACGGCATCGATCACCAACGGCCGCCTGGGGGACGTCACACCGCATCGGCTACCGCCACGCTGACGCCCGTTCGGAGATCGCGGGCCGATGCTGTACTCTTGCTCAGTCGGTCCGCTACCGTGGCCCGGCAGGCGCTCGTAGCTCAACGGATAGAGCACTTGACTACGGATCAAGAGGTTGGGGGTTCGAGTCCCTCCGAGCGCACGTCAGGTTGAGACAGGTCAGAGCCCCGCAGCCGATCACACGGCGCGGGGCTCTGGTCTTTCTGAAGCAGCGGGTGCAGCAACGGCCCTCAGCCCAGGAAGCCGTCGGGTGTGCTGCGGCGACGAAACAGGTCAAGCGATCGCGGCGATGTCCCCGTCGTCAAAGTAGATCGCCTGATGCAGCCGGCCACCAAGAGCGGCAGCGTATCTGGCGACCACGTCCTGACCGGAGAGTGAGCCCTGCTCGATCTGCGAGATCCGGCCCTTGGTCACCCCCATCCGCTCGGCCACCTGCTGCTGGGTCAGACCCCGCGCACGACGCACCTCGGCAAGCCGGTGCCCCACCGCGACCGCAAGAAGCTCCTGCTTGCCGGCGGCGACCGCCTCCTCCCCGCCGGCCCGGGCGACCTGCTCGGCACGGACATCAGCCCACCGTACGTGACCACTCATCGCCGATCACCCTCCTCCTGGCCGCGTTCCACCAGGTAGCTCTTGTAGCGTTGCTCCGCCAGTGGAATCGCTTCGTCGTACCAGGCGTTCCACTGCCCGGATTTGTCCCCGGCAACAAGCAGGATGCTCGAACGCCACGGATCGAAACAGAACAAGATCCGTACCGTGCCCGGTCTGAGTTCCTTCAGGTTCGGCAGCGACGAGCCGCTGATCGTGTCGACCAGCGGTCTCCCCAGCCCGGGGCCGGTCTCCGCGAGCAGGTCGATCGCCTGGACGACCCGCGCGTGTGTCGCGGCGTCCAGGCCGTCGATCCAGTCACGGACCTCGTTGACGAGGTAGACGTCCCACTGCCGCCCGTCCATCAAACGAGTATAGCTCTCACTAAACCATGGCACCGCGAAGACCACCAAGATGACCATAGTCAGAACGACTGACAGCCAAGTTGACAGCCAAGCCGGTGGACGAGGGTGGACGTTGGCGGACGCCCATGGACAGAGCCCACCAGGTCAGCGGACGGGGCGGACCTCTGCGAACGTCGACGGAAGATCTAAATCTAACTACGGGTCAAGAGGCTGGGGGTTCGAGCCCCTCCGAGCGCACAGTGTGCATCCCCAACCCGGTCGGTGTGCCACCGGCCGGGTTCGGAACTTGTCAAGATCTTTAAGACAAGATTCTTTGTGGATTACCCTGCATGCGTTCTCTGTCGGGGGACGACCTCCGATCGTTCGGGGATGCCGGCGGCGGCCGGTTCTGCTCGCTCGTCGGGCTTGTGGTTGATCCCGGCAGGCTGTGGGAGCGGCGGCGGAACCGGGCGCCGGTTCACGAACCGCTCCGGGTGCGCGGCGTAGGCCGCGTCGAGGACGCGGCCGCGGGCAGCGTGCACCGCCTCGGCCTGGCCGAAATACACGACCGCCGGCGCGAGATAGCCGATTCCCGAATGTCTGTGCTCGTGGTTGTACCAGGCGAAGAACCGGCGGCAGAACTGGCGCGCCTCGGCGAGGGTACCAAAGCGGTCAGGAAAGCCGGGCCGGTACTTCAGCGTCTTGAACTGGGACTCCGAGTACGGGTTGTCGTTCGAGACCCGCGGCCTGGAGTGCGACCGGACGATGTCGAGGTCCGCGTAGAGCATCGCGACCGTCTTCGACGTCATCGACGAGCCCCGGTCCGCGTGCACCGTCAGCCCCGACGTGTCGACGCCGTACTTCTCGCAGGTCTGCGTGACCAGCTCCTTCGCCAACTCGCCCGACTCGTTCGGCGCCAGCATCCAGCCCACGACATACCGGCTGAAGATATCGAGAATGACATACAGGTAGAAATAGCTGTGTTTCGACGGCCCCTTGATTTTCGTGATATCCCAGGTCCACACGCGGTGGGGCGCCTCCGCGAGCAGCTCGGGCTTCACGTGCGGCGGGTGCGTGGCCTGGGCGCGGCGCTCCCCGGTCTGGCCCTCGGCGGCCAGGATCCGGTAGAAGGTTCGCCAGGAGGCCAGGTAGACGCCCTCGTCGAGCAGCGTCGCCCACACGGACCGCGGCGACGCGTCGGCGAACCGCTCCGAGTCGAGCATCGCCAGCACCCGTGCCCGTTCCTCCGGGGACAGCGCCCGCGGCTGGGCGCGCTCCCGGTGCGGCTTCGGCGGGCGGCGCGGCGGAGCCGACGCGGGCGGCCGGTGGCGCCGGTAGAACGTCGCCCGCGACCGGCCCGTCAGCTCGCACGCCTTCTTCGCCCCGACGACGTCGGCCAGCTCGACCGCGCACGCGTCGGCTATCCGTTCTCCTTCGGCGACGATTCCCGGGTGATTCCGGGAATGCTCTCGGAGAGCGCCTCCACGAGCGCGTTGGCTTTTCCCATGATGTCCATCACGCGCCGGGACGCCTCGAGTTCCTTATCTTGCCGGGCCAGCCGCGCCCGCAACTGCTCGATCTCCTTGTCCCGCGGGTCGGGCGCAGGCCGGCCCCGCGGCTTCGAGAACGCCCCGGCCACGCCCTGGTCCCGCGCTCGGCGCCATTCCACCAGGTGCGCCGAGTACAACCGCTCCCGGCGCAGGATCGCGCCTTTCTCACCCGGCCTGGTCGCCGCGTCGTATTCCGCGAGAATCCGCGCCTTGTACTCCGCCGTGAACGTGCGCCGTTTCGCCTTCGGCTCGACCTCCGGATCAGGCCGGCCGGCCTCGGGCTCGTCCACCCGACCATCATCGACCAGGCCCTGCCCGGCCGTCAGCACCACTGCCACGATCTCCCTCTCCCAACCCCGCCCAAGCTAGCCTAGATGGGAAATATCTCCTGTCTCATCCCATCTTGGCAGGTAGGGCCTAACCCAGGTCGCCTACGCCGCGGCTTGCATCCAGCTCCCGCGCACCGCGCAGGCCCAATACGACGCCGGCCCGGCGCTGCCGGCCGGGGCGCCCCTGCAGGTGGGGGATCTCGTGTTCTTCGGAACGGATCAGAGTAAAGTCATGCATGTCGGCATCTACCTGGCTATGCAGGCCGGGCAGGCGCTGATGGTTGACGCTCCTCACGAGAGCGCCGACGTTCGTGTCGAGCCCTTCGCGGCGGCGGTTGGCGCGAGATGGGGGTCAGAGGTCTACCTCGGCGCCATCAGGGGACCGTCCGAGGGATGAGCGCGGAACCCTCTCTGTCGGGCTCGACCCGGCAGCCTGGTCGTTAGCCACCCCCCGGGGGGCTACGTGGCGTCGGCGGTAGAGATGTAGCGGGCGCGCATGGCCGAGCTGGCGGCGGGTCCCGCGGTGAAGACGTAGGCGTCGCTGTCGTCGAGGCGGCGGCCGGTCTTCGCGTCGATGACGACGGGTTCGACTTCTTCTCCGCTGGTCGCGTCGACGAGGATCATGCTGCGTTGCTCGGCGGGGAGGCGGGAATTGCCCCACGCCGCCAGTGTCACGATCACCGGGCGCAGCGAGCGGCCGAGGTCGGTCAGGACGTACTCGTGCCGGACCGGGTTGGTCTGGTAGGGGCGGCGTTCCAGCAGACCGTCGGCGACGAGGGTCTTGAGACGGGCGGTGAGCATGCTGGAGGAGATGCCGAGGCTGTCCTGGAACTGGTCGAAGCGGGTGTAGCCGTCGAAGGCGTCGTGCAGGATCAGCAGCGTCCACCACTCGCCGACGTGCTGCACCGTTGTCGACAGCGGGCACTCTCGGTCCTCGAGCCTGATCCGGCTCGCCATGGTGACCCCCTCCCCAGTAGCTGCTAAAGTCGAAGTCACTGACTTCTATTCTAGCAGTAGCTACGGGTGTGGGCCGGAGGATGGCCACACTCGGGAACAGGACGGCGTCATGACCTACATCCCTCCTACCGAATCCCTGCATGGCCGGCGTGCGCTGGTCACCGGCGGTACCGGAGGCACGGGCGCGGCCATCGCCCGGCGCCTCGCCCACGCCGACGCGACCGTGCTGGTGACCGGCCGCCGCCAGCCGGACGACCTCGATCCGAAGCTGTTCATCACCGCTGACCTCGCCACCGCCGCCGGGGCGGCGACCGTGGTGGCCGAAACGCTCGACCGCCTGGGCGGCGTCGACATCCTGGTCCACAATCTCGGCGGTTCCGAGGCACCGTCGGGCGGATTCGCCGCCCTCGGCGAGGACGACTGGGCCACCGAGTTGACCATCAACCTGCTGGCTGCGGTCCGCCTGGACCGCGGCCTGCTACCCGGCATGATCGAGGCCGGAAAGGGGGCCATCGTCCATGTCTCCTCCATCCAGCGCCGGATGCCACTGTGGAACGGCACCCTTGCCTACGCCGCCGCCAAGGCCGCGCTGACCACCTACAGCAAAGGGTTGGCCAACGAGGTCGCCCCGCGCGGGGTACGCGTCAACACCGTGTCGCCCGGCTTCATTCAGACCGCCGCGGCCGACGCTCTCGTCGACCGGCTCGCCCAGGGCGCCGGCATCAGCCGCCAGGATGCGTTGGCGGGGCTGATGGATTCCCTCGGCGGCATTCCGCTCGGGCGTCCCAACCGGCCCGACGAGGTCGCCGAACTGGTCGCCTTTCTTGTCTCCGACCGCGCTTCGTCGATCGTCGGCGCCGAGCACGTCATCGACGGCGGCACCACGCCGACCGTGTGATCCGTCCGCCCCTCACAGTCAGGACAGCCATGCGTGACAACGAGCCCCAGCCCATCGCCCCCGACGCGCTACCCGAGGTGATCGCCCGCTACCTGGCCTCGCACCGCACCCACAACACCCCGGCCGCGATCAGCGCGTTCACCACCGACGCCACCGTGATCGACGACGGCACCACCTACCACGGAACAGCAGCGATCGAAACCTGGCTGACCCGCTCGGCCAGCGAGTTCACCTACACCATCGAACTCACCGCCGCGCAGAAAACCGACCAGATCCACTACATCGCCACGAACCACCTCGAGGGCAACTTCCCCGGCGGCGTCGTCGATCTGCGCTACCAGTTCACCCTCCGCGACAACCTCATCGAACGCCTGGTCATCGAGCCCTGAACAGCGCTGGCGACAGACGGAAGACTCAACGCAAGGGTCAAACCGTGCGCCATCGACTCCATGGAGATCAGCAGACCAGGCAGCACCGCGGTGACCCACCGTCTTTCCCGGGCGGATCGCCGGCCGGGACCTGCGGTCAGATGCCAGCTCAGTCGCGGCAGGTGCGACAGCCTCACGCCACAACTGAATGATCCACTGCGCGGCGGGATTCCCCACGCCGGCGCACGTGAAGACTTCAGCGCCCAGATCACCGCGCTGGCCGACTGAAGTGTTCGGGTTCGGTGGACACCTACACCGCCCCCGAGACAGGGACCGGCAGCACGGGTGGAGCGGGTGCGGAAGACACGGCGCCGTCGACCGCCGCCCTGGTCGCCATCGACTACGCCACCGCCCAACTCGGCCTGCCCTACGAGTGGGGCGGCAACGGGCCCGCGTACGGGGAAGGCTTCGACTGTTCCGGACTGACGCAGGCCGCCTGGGCCGCCGCCGGGGTCCGGATCCCACGGACCGCCCAGACCCAATATGACGCCGGCCCGCGCCTCCCCGCCGACATCCCCCTCGCCCCCGGCGACCTGCTCTTCTACGGCACCCGAACCGCCATCCACCACGTCGCCCTCTATCTCGGCGGCGGGACAATCGTGACAGCGCCAGGCCGTGGAAAAACCATACGGATCTCATCGGCGCGATGGCCGGGAGACGACTATGCCGGTGCGACGAGACCGGGCTAAACGATCCCCCGCGAGAAGGTGGGGCCTGGCCGCCGTCAGGCTGGCGGACCGGACGGCGGACCGGCCCGGTGCGCGACGGCGGGTGGCTGTACCGGTTCCGGGGTGGTGGCCGGGACGAAACGGGGCCACCGGTTGTAGCCGACGTCCGGATCGTTCGATCGCAGCAGTCGGATATAGCTGATTTCCCGGCGGCTCACCTCCGCGTCGGTCGCGGTGTCGGACTCCCGGAGAATTTCTTTCCTGATGGTGAAGTCCCGTTGTTGTTCCGGGGTGAAGTCCGGGCGGGGTCAAACGGTCGTAGCGAC